>NZ_MCYD01000982.1:0-7968 GCF_002876325.1 Vibrio sp. 10N.261.52.A1 | reverse complement strand
CGTAAGTAAAGAATCGGTGAATAGTTTCTTTACTCCTTTTAAGGACGCATGTTACGTTCAGCAAATATCATGTTGAGCTATGAATAAGGACAAGCCAATGTCGTTTGAAGGTGCGGTTACATTCTTTATTGCCATGTTTATATTTGGTATTACTCCAGGGCCCGGCGTATTTGCGATTTTGGCTCGTGGAATGGTCGATGGATGGCGAAAGTGCATTTCCCTTTCTTTAGGCATGATATGCAGTGATCTTATTTATCTAGCGCTTGCTTGTTTTGGTTTAGCAACCATTGCGGAGAACTGGTCATTTGCTTTCGAGATCATTCGCTACGTTGGTGCAGCTTACCTTATTTACCTGGGGTACAAAATGTTTAAGGCCTTACCTGAAGTGCAAGGTTCGGCAGAGCACGCAGCCAAAAAAAGTCAGAAATCAGAACTTGCTAGCTTCGCGCAAGGTTTTCTGATCTCAGCGTCAAACCCTAAAGTGATTCTGTTTTATATTTCGTTTTTACCAACATTCGTTGATCTGACGGTTTTACGCTCACAAGATATTGCCTTAGTTTCTGTATTGGCTTCTATTGCACTAATGGCTGGCTTGATGCTGATTGCGATGGGAGCGGGGCGCATGGTGACTTTGCTTAAAACCCCGCGCGCGCATAAACGGTTAAACCAAAGCGCTGGTGGCATCATGATTGCTGCAGGCTCATATCTGGCGATCAATCGATAGATATGGGTTGTTGAGCTCGTTTTTCTAAGTACGACTCTTGAAACATGAAGGCGGACCAATTGGTTCGCCTTTTCGTTAGCTATATGAAGCTTCTATTTGGTCGTTCATGCGCTAGCTCAAATAATTGGATTAAAGTTAATCCGTATATAGCCTCATTCGATCCATTAGTATTATTAGTAGAACGCTTATTCGTACATTATGTGACAACGCTTCCAATTAGTGTTGAATTTATAAATTGAGCTCTTTCAAGCATTTATGGCGAAGTGGGGAGAGTTTTAAGTGCGCTATTCAGGATGTATAGTTAGTGATAATTCATTAAGTTATCTAATGATTGAGCTATCGAATCTTTAAGTTGTTGCTGATGTGGGTGTTATGAAGAAAAACGGCTTTACGTTAATGGAATTAATCGTTGTGATCGTGATAATTGGTATTATTGCTGTAACAGCAGCGCCGAGGTTTCTTAATATCCAAGAGTCGGCGAGAGAAGCGGTACTTGAGGGGGTTGCGGGTGCAATGGAAGGAGTAATCACACAGGTAACGTCTAAAGCTATTATCGCTGGGCTTAACCCTGATGCATCAAACCCAGGAGATCAGAGCAACTATGTGATCGATTTTGGTATCGGCAGTGTTGAGGTTGACTGGGGCACACTTTGTCCGGAAAGCCGAGGGGAGTCGGGCGACAAATTGACGATGATCGACTTTATGACCTTATCAGATGATGACAGCTTGACGTCTGACTTTGCTAATAGGTACACAGTGGTTGGTTATGAATACCCATTTACCACTGGAGATCTAGGCGGCGCGATAATAGATGACCTTCCATCTGGTTGTTATGTTCTCTATGATTCTTTTGGTGGTAGAACAAGTGGAGATACATGCCCACCTGATGGTTGTGTATGTACAGTACAGGTAGTCAATGATGAGTGTTAAACCGAGCTCGTTAACTGACTTATAGAAATTCAATAAAAAAGCGCGTTATTACCGATTGGTAGTAACGCGCTTTTTTGTATTAGCTTATTGGTCTATTTTAGTTTGCTAACGCAGCATCTGCTGGTGGCAAATCACGCTTCTTAATCACGTATCGTAAGCGAAGTAGCATCAGAGCGGCTGAAACACTCAAGCCCGTTAGAATACCAATCCAAAAGCCTTCTTCGCCCATTGCTGGAACCACGTAGTCGGTTAAGCCCAACACCATACCCATAGGTAGCGCTAAGCCCCAGTATGAAGCGATAGCTAAGATCATTGGGATCTTAGTATCTTTATAACCACGCAGAGCACCATTTGCAGAGGTTTGCAGTGCATCACTGAATTGGTACATAGCGGTAAAGGTCAATAACACAGCTGCCGTTGCGCTGATTACTGGGTCTGTCGTGTAAAGCCTAATGATTAACTCAGGGAACAGTAGGAACATCGTCACCGAAAGCAATGAGATTAATGCTGCCACTAAAATACCGACTTTACTGCGCTCAATCGCACCAAGTTCGTCTTTTTCACCCAAAGCGTGACCAACACGAATCGTAATGCCAAACGAGATACTCATTGGTATCACGTAAGTCAGGCTCGATATATTGAGAGCGATTTGCGCCGCTGCTACATTCTCTGCACCAATACGGCCAATCATCAATGCGATGACCGCAAAGATACTGCCACACACCGCGATGTTCATACCGATAGGTAAACCTAGCTTTAGAAGGTGAAGCATCTCTTTTGCTTTTGGCTTCGCGTCTGTAAAGCTAATAATCGTCTTGTAGTGATGATGACCTTTAATGTAGGAATACAGCATGCCCGACATTAGCCAATACACTAAGCTTGTCGCCCAGCCACAGCCCACAGCACCCATTTCAGGGAAACCAAACTTACCGTAGATAAGCACGTAGTTGACCGGAATGTTAATTAACAAACCAATTACCGAAATGATCATCGGTACTTTGGTGTTGTTCATACCTTCACAGAAGCCGTTTAAAGTGTAAAACAGGGCAATACCCGGTACACCAAAGGCTAGGGCAAACGCATAGTCACTGCCGATAGGAATAATCTCAGCGGCAACGCCAATCCATTCTAAGATCGGTTTGGCACTCACCAAATAAGCGATGAGTAGTACGCTAGCAATTAATGCAAGCCATACCATTTGGAAAAACTCGACAGAGATACTTTGGAAGTCGCGAGCGCCTCGGTGGTAAGCGACTACAGGCGTTAACGCCATAATCACACCACGCAGCAACAGCAGCACTGGAATCCATAGGCTAGTGCCAAGTGCAATAGCGGCAAGATCGGCGGGGCTTACTTGGCCAGCCATTGTCGTATCGACAAATCCCATCGCTTGGGTAGCTATTTGAGTCAAAATGATTGGAATCGAAAGATGCATAAGCGCACCCGATTCACGAGTAAAAGGACGAAGTTTCGTTAGCATGGAAGTTCAAAACACCAATATAAATACACGAATGATGGCAGGATGGCCGGTGTGCATTTTAGGATGTGCCCCGTTTGGGCGGCGCCAATATAAACACCTTACCGTATAGGGTCAAGCATTGGATTTATCGAGGATGATGCTAGGGGTATAAATTCAACATTTGCCGCGTTAATCACTAAATTTTAGGTATAAGTGTTTGTTATGAAAAGACAAAGGCTAGTACAATTGATGGCATAAAAAACTAGATAGAAAAGCTGTGTCGCTAAGTGTAAAGCTATTTATATGGCAGGTGTTATGCAAATACAGGGATACTAATGGAAATTACAGTTAAGAAAATCTCGAAAAGGTCTCTTTTCAAAATGCTTTTTATCGGATTTAGTCTGAGCTTCTTTGTTTTCTTCTTAATATGTGGTGTCGCATCCATATTTGGTGCGGAAACGGTAAAGTGGGAACAGACACCAGTAACGGGGCTGTCTGGCCTGCTACTAGCTTTAGTAATGTGGCCAATGTTTAGTTTGTTTCTAACGCTGTTTATGTGGTGTTTTGTAGCGTTCGGTTTGTGGATTTTCTCATTAGTTAAACCATTGAAGCTGGCCTTTAAAGAGACCACTAGCGCCAACTAACCACCGTTAGTAAACAGCTTAGAGTGATTCGCAATGAGTGGCACATATAGTTATTTCTTTAAAATGCCAAAATAACTAAAGTAGCTAGTTGCCTATAGCAATGACTGAAAGAGATCTGCTCTTATCTCCGCTCTCGTTTTAACTTTTATGTGAATCATTTAATTGTTACGCTTGCATCCGTATGAATGATTAGGTTAACCGTTATGAAATTAAGACTGCTGAGTTTAGTGTTCACGCTCGCCCTAAGTGGTTGTTCTTTGCTTGTGACTGAGAGCTACTTTGGTGACAGTTGGACCGGGCATCACATAGATAAGCTGGTAGAGCAGTGGGGGGAACCCTATCAAATGAGGTCTAAAGATGATGGTGTGATTGAGGCGGAATATAGGATTTTCAACGACAGTTGCACGTATACTTTTATTACGGATGAGCAAGGTGTAATTGAATCCTATAAGTATCAAAGTACGTTTTTAGGAACATGTAAGCCAATAGGGTAAACACCAACCATACAACTATGGCGCCAATATCAACTTGGCGCTATCTATCTTGTCCTTACTATCACTTCTTAACTGAAAATCTAGCGCCATATCAGCATTCTACTGCCACAACGCCAGTAGAAACACAAAAAGACCAATCCCTAACGTTACCTTCAGAAGTAAGCCAAGAGGGGCTCCACCTTTTGGCGCTTTGTTACAACATCCCATAATTGTTTCCTCATTCATCGTTGGATTCATTTCACCTTAAACCTTTCCCTTACGGTAAGGTCAATGCATTTGTAGACCTTGAATTTGAGACAACAAAAAGGCGAACCATTTGGTTCGCCTTTTTGTTATGTTTCGCTGCTTAGCGCCGCTACGAATTAATCTTCGTAGTTATCGATGCTTGGGCAAGAACAGATTAGGTTACGGTCGCCGTATACGTTGTCTACACGGTTAACAGTAGGCCAGTACTTCGAGTTCTTCGTTGCTTTCGATGGGAAGCAAGCCAGTTCGCGAGAGTAAGGGCGATCCCATTCTGCGCCTGAAAGGTCAACTTGTGTGTGCGGTGCGTTCACTAGAGGGTTGTTGTCTAGTGGCCATTCACCGGCTTTCACTGCTGCCATTTCGTGGCGGATTGCGATCATCGCTTCACAGAAACGGTCTAGCTCTTCTAAATCTTCTGATTCAGTTGGCTCTACCATTAATGTGCCAGCTACTGGGAAAGACATAGTAGGCGCGTGGAAACCGAAGTCCATTAGACGCTTAGCAATATCTTCTTCGCTGATGCCTGTCTCTTCTTTTAGTGGACGAATATCGATAATACATTCGTGCGCTACGCGGCCATTAGTACCACGGTAAAGTACAGGGTAATGAGGACGTAGTTTTTCCATCACGTAGTTCGCGTTCAGAATCGCAACTTTAGTTGCGTCTGTTAGGCCAGGTTCGCCCATCATTGCGATGTAAGCCCAAGAGATAGGTAGGATTGAAGCACTACCTAAATCTGCTGCTGATACCGCGTAGTCAGAACCTTGTACACCATTTTCGATGTGACCTGGTAGGAAAGGTGCTAGGTGCGATTTAACGCCGATAGGACCCATACCCGGACCGCCACCACCGTGTGGGATACAGAATGTTTTGTGTAGGTTCAAGTGAGATACGTCTGAACCGATGAAGCCAGGAGAAGTTAGACCTACTTGAGCGTTCATGTTCGCGCCGTCTAGGTAAACCTGGCCGCCCGCTGCGTGTACTTGTTCACACACTTCTTTCACTTGCTCTTCGTATACGCCGTGCGTAGAAGGGTAAGTGATCATGATGCTTGATAGGTTGTCTTTGTGCTTCTCGATTTTCGCTGCTAGGTCTGTCATGTCGATGTTGCCATCTTCATCACACTTAACAACCACTACCTTCATTGAGACCATAGATGCTGTTGCAGGGTTAGTACCGTGCGCAGAGCTTGGGATCAGACAAACGTTACGGTGAGCTTCACCGCGGCTTGCATGGTAACGTTGAATCGCGATTAGACCTGCGTATTCGCCAGATGCACCAGAGTTAGGCTGGAGTGAGAAATCGTCGTAACCAGTGATTTCGCATAGCTTCTCTTTAAGATCTTTCGCTAGAGCTGTGTAACCAGCCGCTTGCTCTAGAGGTGCGAATGGGTGAATAGAACCAAACTCAGGCCATGTTACTGGGATCATCTCAGCAGCAGCGTTCAGCTTCATCGTACAGCTGCCTAGTGGGATCATGCCGTGCGTTAGTGAGAAGTCTTTGTTCTCAAGCTGTTTTAGGTAACGCATCATTTGCGTTTCGCTGTGGTGCGTGTTGAATACTGGGTGAGTTAGGAACTCAGATTCACGACGGCAGTTTTCTGGAATTGCTGCAAACTCGTTTGATGCAATGTCAGAAGAAAGTGCTTGAACGTCTTCTTTCACGTCGAAGATAGCGAATAGGGCATTCACATCATCTACAGTAGTTGTTTCGTCTAAGCTGATACCAATCTTACCAGGAAGTAGACGTAGGTTGATGTCTGCTGCTTGCGCTTTCGCGTACAGTGCATCTGTCTTATCTTCTGAGTTGATTGTGATGGTATCGAAGAAGCTGTTATTCGTTAGCTCGTAACCTGCTTTAGTCAGGCCAGCTGCTAGGATAGCTGTCATGTGGTGTGTACGACGAGCAATAGTACGTAGGCCTTCTGCACCGTGGTAAACCGCGTAGAAAGACGCCATGTTTGCTAGAAGCGCTTGAGCCGTACAGATGTTCGATGTCGCTTTCTCGCGGCGGATGTGTTGCTCACGAGTTTGCATTGCCATACGTAGTGCTTGGTTACCGTGCGTATCGATAGAAACACCGATTACACGACCTGGCATTGTACGCTTGTGCTTTTCACGAGTTGCCATGAATGCAGCGTGTGGACCGCCGTAACCCATAGGAACACCGAAGCGCTGAGCTGAACCGATTACTACGTCTGCGCCCATTTCGCCAGCAGGCTTAAGTAGAGCAGAAGCAAGTAGATCTGTTGCAACGGTTACAAGCGTTTTGTTTGCCTGAGCTTTTGCAATGACGTCTGTTAGGTCACGAACTTCACCTGTTGTACCAGGGTATTGTACTAGTGCACCAAATACGTCTTGCTCTGGAAGTGTTTCAAGAGCGCCAACCATTACTTCAAAACCGATGTACTCAGCACGAGTTTTAACAACTTCTAGTGTTTGAGGGTGAACATCGTCAGCAACGAAGAATACTTTGCTCTTGCTTTTACCAGCACGCTTACACAGTGTCATTGCTTCGCCAGCCGCTGTCGCTTCGTCAAGAAGAGACGCGTTCGCGATTTCCATACCTGTAAGGTCCATTACCATTTGTTGGTAGTTAAGCAGAGACTCAAGTCGACCTTGAGAAATCTCTGGTTGGTATGGTGTGTAAGCTGTGTACCAGCCTGGGTTCTCTAAAACGTTACGTAGAATAACGTTTGGAGTGAATGTGTTGTAGTAGCCTTGGCCAATGAAAGTACGTTTCACTTGGTTTAGGTTAGCGATCTCTTTAAGAGAGGTCAGCATGTCCATTTCGCTCAGTGGCGCAGCAAGTGTCATTGGTTTTTCAAGACGGATTTGTGCAGGAACCGTTTCGTCGATCAGTGCGTCTAGGCTAGTCGCGTTGATCGCTTCAAGCATTTTTTGCTGGTCTGCTTTATTTGGGCCGTTATGACGAGCAACAAACTCGTTTTGTGTACCCAAGTCTTTCAGTAATTGGCTTTGAAGTAATTCAGTCATGATATCGTTCTACTTTCTCTCTGGAGCCGTGAGCTAGCCCCTAAAATTAAGCTGCTCACAAGAGCAGCTTTATCGTAATGAGGTTACCTATTAGTCTTCTTCGATAGAGCTTAGGTATTCTTCCGCATCTTTAAGGTTGTCTAGTTCAGACGCATCAGACATCTTCACTTTAACAATCCAACCACCTTCATAAGGTTCTTCGTTGATTAGCTCTGGGCTATCTTCTAGTTCTTCGTTGATTTCTACGATTTCACCAGAGATTGGCGCGTAGATATCAGAAGCAGCTTTAACTGACTCAACTAGAGAGAAGCTTTCGCCAGCTTCAATTTCGTCTTCAGTTTCAGGCAGGTCAACAAACACAACGTCACCTAGCATCTCTTGAGCGTGCTCAGAAATACCGATAGTTACAGTACCGTCACCGTTGTCTTTTACCCACTCGTGGCTGTCTGCAAACTTAAGTGTATTGTCCATTGCT
>NZ_MCYD01000981.1:0-5425 GCF_002876325.1 Vibrio sp. 10N.261.52.A1 | reverse complement strand
ATCACCGCTTGTGGTCACACAAAGCCTTTGAAGCGCATTCGAGCCTCAGATTCCTATTTGCTTTGGGCGGTGCCTTTGCCTTACAAAATAGTGCTCTTCATTGGTCTTCAGACCACCGTGTTCATCACAAGCATGTCGATAACAACGACAAAGATCCATACTCTGCAAAGCGTGGCTTTTGGTACTCACACATCGGTTGGATGATTCGCAACTACAACACGTCTATCTATAAAGATCACGAGAACTGCCGCGACTTGAAGAAAGACAAGATCGTAATGTGGCAGCACAAACACTACATTCTTCTTGCGCTCATCATGAACTTTGGTGTGCCTATCGCATTGGGCCTGATCTATGGCGATGTGATTGGCATGCTGTTAATCGTAGGTGCGGTTCGTTTGGTACTTAACCACCACACCACATTCTTCATTAACTCTCTTGCGCACATCTGGGGCAGTCAACCTTTTACCGACAAGAACACAGCACGCGATAATGGTGTGCTTGCCGTACTTACTTTTGGCGAAGGCTACCACAACTTCCACCATATCTTTGAGAACGACTACCGTAACGGCATTTACTGGTGGCAATATGATCCAACGAAATGGCTGATTAAGAGTGCTTCGTTGATGGGGTTGGCGAGTAAGCTTAAGAAGACCCCTCAAGCACGCATTGAAAAAGCCGAAGCGGCAATGCTATTAAAACGCACGCAGCAGAAGATTATGCATCGTGCGGATAACATTCAAATCGCGGAGAAACTGCAGGCAGAATTTGACTCTCTTGTATCCAATATGAATGAATATTACGAAGTCAAAAAGCAGCTACTAGAAAGCAAGCGCGAAGACGTTGTGAAAAAGTACGAACATTCAGTGCTTAAGGTTCGTTATCAGCAAATCAAGATGAACTTCGAACAGCAAAAGAAAAATTGGGCGATGACGGTCGAGCAATACGCTTAAAATAAAGCAGTATACTTAACACACCAATAACAATACTGTTTGGTTCTTATTCGAAGGCCCTCGTGCAAAGCATGAGGGCTTTTTTAATTTACAGCTCTAATTAAACATCTGAATTTAAAGCTTTTCTTCAAATCATAAATACTGGTTCCATTTGTCACATTTTTGATGCAATACTATGTATTAATACGCCACTTAGCGTGATCAATATCACTTACAATTTAACCCTCGTCTCATACCATGCGCGTCCCAAAATTCTTTCAGCAATTAGCGGACCCACTTTATGAAATTGTTAAAAACATCTATCGCTTTCGCCATCTCTTCTGCTCTTTTGATTGGTTGCAGCAGCGATACCGATTACGTTCAACCTGAAGAAGTTAAGATCGCGACTTTTAACCTGTCTTTTGATCGTGCCACCTTCCAAGACCTTGTAACAGAGATGCAGATTGAACCAAGCGCTCAAGCAGTTCTTGTATCTGACTATCTGAACAATACAATTAGTGCGGCTGACAAAGAGACGGCAGCAAAAGTGATTCAAATCCGTAACGTAGCAGCTGTGATTCAAAAGAATCGTCCTGATGTTCTGATGATGGCCGAATTTAACAATGACGGTACTGGAAGGGACAAGTCAGCACTAGAAGGCTTCCAGAAGAACTACCTTTCGGTTGCGCAAAGCCTTGACGGTGCTGGTGGCGACGCGAACCTAGAACCAATTTCATACCCTTACTTTGAAAGTTACTCTACCAACACGGGCTTATTGAATGAATTTGGCTTTGACCTAGACAACGACGGCAACGCGGGCACATTACCTGGAGATGCTTGGGGCTTTGGTTTGTACCATGGTCAATACGCGTTTGCTCTGATGTCTAAATATGAGATAGACACTGCCAACACTCGTACATTCCAAGAATTTAAATGGAAAGATCTCGAAGGTGCCACTATTCCAACAATCACTGTTTGCGATGATCCTAGTAAGTTCCCAACCGGTATGGTTTGCGGCGATGAATGGTATTCAGCTGAAGAGTGGGAAGAAGTTCGTTTATCTTCAAAGAACCACGTTGATGCACCAATCCTAATCCCTACCAAAGATGGTACAGAAACCGTTCACTTACTGATGTCACACCCTACTCCGCCGGCTTTTGACGTAGGTAAGAACATCGAGCAAAACGCAGCAGAAGTCGACTTCTGGCACCAATATATCCAAAACAAGTCTTTCATCTATGACGACTCAGGAAAAACTGGCGGATTAGAGCAAGGTCAGCACTTTGTCATGATGGGTGATCAAAACCTAGATCCTGTTGATGGCGACGGTATTAGCTCTGTAATGCAAGACTTGCACAATGATGCATTAATTAACCAAGATGTCACCAATGGTAGCTTGTATCCAACAAGTTATGGTGCGGCTGAACATGCGGTAGATAAATCATCGTCTCACCCACAGCCGAACCGTATCACTTCAACATTTGGTCTTGCGGTTGACTACGCACTGCCTTCAGCAACACTCAACATTGTTGAATCCGATGTTTACTGGGCAGCTTCGTATGAAGAAGGACGCAAGCTATTCAATGACTCTCGAATTGGTGACTATGGTAACGGCAAGGACGTATCCTCTGATCACCGAATGATCTGGGTAAAGGCTGATTTCAGTAACTAATTTGTTCACTTTTCAAGATGCCCGGCTTAGTGTCGGGCATTTTTATGGGCGTAACTCACCAATAGTCTGGTCATCGCCAAAAGGATTATGGACACCAATAACCATAGTCATTGGATACCTCGATTCTTTTTCTTTAATTCATAGATACTTATATTACTCGGACCACTAGATTTATTGCCCTAGGAATTCACAATGACTACGCTAACCATTATTGCGACAATCGTCTGTAAAGAAGGAAGGTTGAGTTTGTAAAATCAGAGATGATCAAACTAATCGATAAAACCCGTGCTGAAGAAGACTGTATCAACTACGACCTCCATCAAGACAACAGCACCCCGGCGCACTTTGTGTTTCATGAGAATTGGGAGTCAGAGGCTCTGCTTGAAAAGCATCTAGAAAGTCAGCATATTGCAGACTACGTTGCGGCGACTGAGGGATGTATCGAGTCATTCGTTATCAATCGAATGACACATATCGCCTGATACGCGGTTTACTACTGATTCATAAACAAGCCCTGCTCTTAAAGCAGGGCTTCGTTTTTTCTGGTGAGTTTCACTTTTCCGAGTGGGTTCAGCACCTTCCTCTCTGTACTGTTTTTCACCTGTCGTCTTCAAAAACGACCTGCACTACAGACAAATATTCCTAAACCGATATCAAGCAACCTCACGAAAGATCAATCACATTCATTTAAATACTGTTCGCGACCTTTGACAATAAAATGAGCGACAAATGACAAAATAACCGTCGACAGGAATGTAGATGAATACCAAACAACTTGAGGACGCGGTCAGTGAAGTGGCCATGTTCAATCAACACCTGCACTTAATCCAATCTGTTCATACCATTCCGACGCCAAAAGTGAATTGGGAGTCGATGGCTATGGAGCCCGCTCCTGTAATGCCAACAGTTCACTTCGACCATAAAGTCAAAGCGATGGAAGCGCTCGATGATTACAAACCTAATTGGTTGGATATGTTATTGGGGAATAAATCAAAGCTGCATGCTCTTACTAAGAACGTTAAACGCGCTGCAGAACAAGATATTGAAGATTACAAAACTGAGTTTGTGCATTGGGTACAGAACTACAGTTACTGGGCCAAGAAGAACCAGCTTTCAAAGGGTGTTCTGAATAACGATAGCGAAGCCAAACTGACCGCTCTTTCAGAAGCACAACAGAATCCTATCAACGCCTCGGTAGTCGAAACAAAACTGATCAACCATAACTTTAATACTTACAAAAATGGTCATCTGTTAGAGATCAATATTCAGGTGAATAAGGATAATGTCATCCCTAAAGAGAGAAAAGTGCTGTGCCAAGGTGAGGTAAAACTAGAAAGCCTACCCATACCGGAAAGTAATATCCTATATCGAGAATATGTGTGTAGCTGTGTTCTTAAATGTGCTCAGGACTCTTTCAATGTATTGCCTGAATCAAGTGTCGTGATCAATGTTGAACAGGTTTCAGCGGGTCAATCCAATGAAACCATTCTATCGTGTCATATTGAAAAAGGGCTACTCGAGTTCTTATTAATTGAAGATGACAAGCCCTCAGAGATACTCGAATTCTTCGTACACCTAGAAGATTTTAATCCTCATCGAGGAGACGGTTTCTCAGCAATTCAAACCATCTTCTCTCCTTTGCCTATCGCGTCGTAATTCACTCGAATTTCCGATTTACTCTCTGACAATTCACATGGCTAACACATTGTTAGCTGTGTGAGACCACGAATAAACTTACCAGCTATGCCGACTTACTCTATTTCAACAACAAAACACCCTTCAACTAATACAACTCTAGGCAGACGTTGTTTCAACACCTTACCTTTGGTCGCTTTGGTTTTATCGGCACAAGTATTCGCAGAAGAGACCGAATTTGTCGATGAACCTGTATTTAAGGAAGAACAAAAAGAGGAATCCCCTTTCACGACGTTAACTAAGTTGGGGTTTATATACTCTCAGAACACCAGTTCATCCTTGTCTATCAATTCCGGAATATCCGTAGGCTACAAAAAGGAAAATTGGGGACAACGCGTGCAGTTCGATACCTATTACACGGATGCTGAAAATGATGAAGATGGAACGAATCGCTATACCACTAATTATGGGATTAGCTATGACTTGAATGACGTCACCTATTTAGTTGCCACAACACGTTTTGAGCACGACCACTATGGCACCTATCGTAAGCAGTTCATTACCGCTACTGGGCTTGGTCGCCATTTCTACGATACAGAGAGAATCAAGCTTCAAGCATCCGCGGGGCCGGGTTATCGAATCAGTAAACGCCAATCTTCTGATGAAGAGTTTCCAAACAAAGAGAACTACGAACTTATTGCTAATGCCAGTATCGATGGCTCCTTAACGCTCACTAAAACGTTTTCTATGGGTGCTACGGCTAATATGGCCTATGGTGAGGAAAACACGAACTACAACCTTAAAGGCTATCTAAAGAACATTCTGATGGGTAACTTAGCGCTCACCTTCGATACTGAATACATCTATAACACCACTGTTGCCTCAGACCAAAGCAATAGCGAGATCTATAGTTCAATGAATCTAAACTACGATTTCTAACGATACTGTTTGCTCTGCCCCCCAATATCGCAACTCCGGATAACAAAAGGCCCTCACAATGAGGGCCTTAAAAGTATCTAAAAGCGATTAACTTCTATCTCTGATTTACCATTACGCTGTTTTTGACCTCACGCGTGCTAGCACATCCATCTGCTTTAAGTTTGCCATCCCAACATACGCGACAGGTACCAAAAACAGTGAGAAGAAAGTTCCGACCGTTAAGCCGCCCACCAATACTAAACCGATGTTG
>NZ_MCYD01000980.1:0-7195 GCF_002876325.1 Vibrio sp. 10N.261.52.A1 | reverse complement strand
TCCCACTGCTGCCTAAGTGAGCGACAACATTAATATTTCTAATATAAAAAAGAGTAAAAAGTAGAAAATCATAATAATCAATTGATTTGTGTGCAAAATACCTCATTGGTCCAATGAATAAAAGTCGAGTTCTTCGACTTTGCGTTAGCACCCTATTCTTACCTTTGTTAAAATGACCCATTAACGAAACAGAATGGATAGGAATATGAACCTTTCTCAACTAAACCAAGAAATCTACGATCACCTTTACCGCGACATTGAAGAGTTCCGCAGTACTTTTGATCTGCCTGTTGCGGCTCCTGAAACAATGGATGAAAAAGGCGATACGCTACATACCTCTCTAGCGATCGAAGAGCTGACAGAATTGGCAGAAGCTGACTCTAAAATCGAACAAGCGGACGCTATTGTAGACAGCGTTTATGTTTTGATGGGACGTTTGGTTCACCTTGGTCAATCTAAAGTAGAAGACAACCTAGCGATCAGCTATCTGATCGATCTTCTGTTGAACGTTGCTAAAAACCGCTCAATCGACTTCTTACCTTGCTGGGATGAAGTACACTCAAGCAACATGAGCAAAGTATGTCGTAACGAGACAGAATACGCAGAAACCGAAGCTTTCTATGCTGAGCAGAACATCAAGCTAATGGCGGTTCAAAAAGGTGAATACATCATTGCTAAATGTGCGGAAGATTTCGTATCCGAAGGAAAAACAGTTCGCCAAGGTAAAGTTTTGAAATCAGTGCATTACCGCCCAGCAAACCTTGAGCCACTAACGGCTTAAGTGCATCAAATATTGGCTGTTTAAGTAAGTAGCCAACTGAAATAGCAAACGCCACGTTATAACAACGTGGCGCTTTATTATCTATTAATCGAACCTAGGCGTTATACCAGTCGCGCCATATGGTAAGCCGCCACATATTCGCCATTTCTAAAGGCAAACCCTGCTGACTCCCCTTCGATCACGAAGCCAAACTTCTTATATAGGCTGATCGCTCGTTCGTTATCGGTATAGACGGTGAGTTCCAGTCGTTTGATGTTAATCCAGTTGTCACATAAGTCGATCGCCGTTGCGAGTAACTGACTACCTACGCCTCTGCCTAACACATCGTCTTTAACACCCATACCAAAAGAAGCGACATGACGCCTTCTTGGATTTACACATACTTCTAAACCTAGGTTACCAACAATTTCTCCGTCCAATAACGCGACATAAGAGTACACATTATCTGGAACATTTGAGATTCGTTTTTGCCAGGTTTCCAGAGATGGATTTGGGAGTTGCAGCGTACCGGTATAAGCATTAATGCATTCGTAAACTTCTTTTATTCCCTTTGCATCTGACGGTTCAGAGCGTCTCACTAGAATGCTCATCGCAACTCCTACTGTTATTATTCTTTACTAAATCTGAAGTACACTTTTTATGTGCACCTAGACACACTATCAAATAGTAAATATTTAACAATAGGTTAGATAAAATTGTTTCTATTTAACAATTTAGTAAATATGAGCATCAACGAGGCGAGCCAATGACTTTGAATCAAGCCTTAATGGTTGACGCTAAAAGGTAAAACTCAGAAAGGCTAAAGTGCGCTAATGGTGTATACACAGATGAGGAAACATGGGCACAAATTGCGTGCCCAGTGCTTAATTATATCGTGGGGTTAGTCACGCTCACATTGAACTTGCATGACTTTTAAATCGGTAGTGTTTAACTTCTTAGCTAGAGCTGCACCTTCTTGGTTACATTCTTCAAGGCTCGTGAATTGCGTGTTCACTTCCATTTCAGCCGTACTTGGTGCGCCACCCATCATTAAGCTAAGAATCAGTGTTAGTTCGTACATTATTAGTCCTCTTTCGAATTAATAAGCATCCATTCAAATAAGATAAAGTGACTCGTGTTTTTCCTATGCACTTGTCGCGTTTGAAATAATTCTAATCAATCCTTCCAACTGAGTTTTACCATTTCGTGCCACGAGGCGATAAACACCTTGAACAAAAAATGACGCTACATCTCTGTAGCGCCATTTATACGATAATAAACTCAGCCCAAATGGAATCATCAGGGGAACAGTTAACAGGCCTTAGTTAGCTGGACGCCAAACGCCCCACTTGTCGTTTTCGTAAGTTGCCTTAGGGTTTTCACCACCCTGAATCCACCACTGCGCTTTCCAGGACTGGTTAGAGTAAGTCACAACTTCACCACCAAGGTAAACCTTAGATGAATCCCATGTGCCCGGGGTTGGTGTAGGGTCTGGGTCTGGAGTCGGATCTGGATCCGGCGTTGGATCTGGGTCTGGTGTCACACCACCATCTTCAGCAATCACTTCGAATGTGAAGGTTTCAACACTCTCACTTTCAATAGAGCTAGCAACGAAAGATAACGTTTCGTTCGCAGTGATCGCTGTAGTATCAATCACAATTGAAGCCGTACCATTGTTTTGGATGCTTACTGTAGAACCTTGTGTTTGCGTAAGGTTAGCGGCTTCACTGGTTGCAATCACAACTTTGTCACCCGCATTCACTACATTGTCACTCTTAACAAGTTCGTAGATATCGCCTTTCAACGGTTCAACACCGCCATCACCACCGTCAATCAACGTCAATTGACCTGAAGCACGGCTATCTTTTGAGTTAAAGAAGTTACGTGAAGGATCATTTTGGAAGTACATATAGTGCTGCATTTCAGCATGCCAGTCGCCGATAAAGACCGCGCCATCTTTAAACTCTTCGTGCCAACCGTTAATCTCTGAAGCAAGCAAGCGAGCCCAATCGTTAACGTTGCTTGCATCAATCACGATGTCGAAGCTGCGCGCGATTTCACCATACTTGTTGATGATGTCGTACTTAACGGTGTCGCCAATTTCTGGCGTTCCAAATTGGTCTGAAACAAACAGATCACCACGCACTAGATCAGGCTCTGGACCCGGCTCTGGTGGAGGAGTTGTACCACCAGTAATAGTGATGTCTGAACAGTTGTAGAAGCCTTCACCTGCTGAATCATTACGTTGCCAGCGCACAAACAGGATTGCATCACCAGAGCGGTCCGAAGGAATGGTTACATTGATGCGGTATTTACCACCATTTACAGGGACGTTGCCCTCTTCTTGGATAAGATCTAAGTCACCCCACGCTAGGCCTTTGCTCAAGTCTGCATTTGGTTTGGTTAGGTAAAACTCCCAAAATGAAGGGTTGTGTGGTGCCGTCGCGTTGAATACATATTCAAACGTACCAGTGCTTAGCTCGGTACGAGTCCAACCCGTGTGAGGTGCGCCCATACCGCGCTTTTGCGAATCATTGGCGTAACATAACGTGCCGTCAGGAATCGCTGCTTTTACAGCATTGATGTTGTTGAAATCCTGAATATTTTTTGCATATTCGTTACGCTGAACAAACGGATATGAGCCAGAAATCTCTTTAGCTTGAGCACATGCTGCGTTTGGTGGTGTCCCCGACCAAATGCCACCTTGCTCGTAACAGGTATTCTGACGTGCACTTGGAAATTCAGACCAACCATGAGCATTTACCACTGACGGCACACTCGATAGCAAAGCCATACCTACTGCTGCTTTAAGAAAATTATGATTTATTGTTGTCACTTTCCCACTCTCTATTATTTTACCCTAAACAATGCCAATGACTGCTAGTCAATCAGGATTGTAGTTCAAGGATTTATAGTTTTCGTTTAAAGAACAACGAAAAATATATACGTCAATTTTATCAATAACAGTGAGTTTTATATCGATAGGAATCGGAATCACACAACTCAAACAAAAGCGTTGTAGATAGATGATGTTGCTTCTAATTATTGGATCTCAGTATCCTGTCCTGATTGTAGAAACAATATTCAAAGTGAAGAAAAAGCGGCTTCGCGAGTAAGCCACTTTGAGCTTCTCATAGTCAAAAGAGAATTAAATCAGCTAGATGAGTGAGATCTTAGTCCAACTTTTCCCATTGCTGTCTCACTAAATTTGTAAAGTCGACATGGTCAAGGTGCTGGGCGTTAGAATTGATAGGCCATAAGAAGCACAATACTTATACTTCAGCACCCCGTTAATTAAATTATCTAATTGGAACTAGAGTAACGCTACGATACCAGCAACCTCCAAAGCTTCCATTGCTGCTGCAGAAAACTCTTCTGCAGTCATCCCTGCTTGGTAGGAACTATGAATGGCAGTAGTTGCAGCCTGACTTACGTCTTCTACAACTGAACTCCAACCAACACCTGCGAGGCTTGTTGAGTTGTAGATGAACGGCAGACTATCAACGATAGACTGTTCAAAACCGCTGGCAACCGCAAACCTCGCAACAAATTCGCCTACTCCCATAAGACCAGCATCGCCAGCTTCAAACTCACTAGCACTGTGAAGAATAATTACAGATTCATGTTCAGCCGCAACAGCATTTGCTTCATCAGTACCAACAATGACACTAATACTACTCACATGCTGACTGATCCCTGGGATAGCGTCTTCTTCCCTCAATAAGTACGAATCTAACTGCCTAACAAAACTTGCAGCAGCCTCTTGAGAGTCAAACTTGATGACAGTTTGTTCTTCTATAGGCGCGATATCTGAAACCGTTTTTGTGATGTATGTCGCGCTCTCATCAAATGGGAGCTGATTGGCTGGCAAACCAGTGTGGAGTTCTTTAAATCCCATATCAGTCATAAAGTTAAGATCGGACTCTGAAATCTGATTCTCAAAATATTCAGCGCCATACTCTCGAGTAGGGAAGGCTAAATAATTTTCTAAAGCTTGCTTACCACCATTTCCTTGCAGGATCTCATACATATCATCGAAAGACGCATTTAGTTTCATAGCGTCAGTACCAGGACCAACTGTAGTTGCAGAATATCCAAGAGCTTGGAATACATCTTGAAAAACACCTTTGCGAGCCAGATAAACTGTCGTCCCAGCAAGCGCAGCAACGCTAACGCCAGCAGTGGCGATAACCGCAACCTTACCTGGCTGAAGGCCTTTATCTGCTGTCACATCATCATAAACCATTATGTTAGAGAGCATTGTTGGTGATGTCTGCTGACCACTGTTCGTTCTAGCAAGATTTGTAAAACTTAAGATAGTTTGTTCTTGCGTCGCTACAAACTGCAGTTCAACCTTTTCCCAATGATTTCGGCCGTTTTCGTTGTTATCCCACGGTGCATCTACAACCCCATAAACGCCCCCAGACCAAAACTCTTCTTGAATTAAAGGGTGCGCTTTAGTGATTAGCGTATCCTCCCCCCCAATGGACACAAGTGTATTTAGTGGTTGATATGTATATGAGAGTCCGGGATGCTTAACAAATTCACCAGTGATGTCAAAAGAAAGCGTATAGCGCTGCCCAGGTACGGTTTGAAGTATCGTTTTAATTGTTGCTTGACTATTAGGTTTGCCGACAACAAGTGTAAAACCACCCGAAGGTGCCATTGCACTATCCAGGTGTGCCAATTGTCCAAATGGCTCGATCGGACTTACACAGTTAGAGTCAAGTACTTCCAAACACCACTCTTCAACTTTCCCGTCCAATATAGCGAACCTTGGGTTCAACACTAACTGATGCTTTAAATAATATTGTATTGATTCAGCCACCTCTTGTTTTACTGCATCACGGTTAACACGGTTTTCATCATATAAAGGATTATTCTTATCAATAATTTCAATTTGATTTAAGTAAGACTTAGATAAAGTATCTAACTTATTTCTAGGACCATTATTTAACACGAAGTTGAAAGTTAATTCAGATTCTCTAGAAAGCTGGCTATTGGCTTTAAACTTATGTTCATGTGAACTGTTGAGTGTAGGAAAGGTATTGTGATCAGCAAATGCAGAATACTGGACAATGGCACATGATATGCCCAGTGCTAGCTTCCTTATAGTAATACTCATATGTTTTCTCAGTATTTGATAGATTGGATTGATTACAGTGCAAACACAAATTAAAAGTATTTATGCTAATAAGAGTTGTTTTTAACGAATAAATCATCACAAAAAAACAACTCAAACACCCAGAGGCATACAAAGAGCATATGCAACGCAAACATCACACGAAAAAATCAATATAGCGAGGTAATAATTTTATTTTATGATAAAACAACTGTCACCTTGATTTTTTATGGAGCCAAATAGCTTTGAAGTAAAACAATTGTTATCAAATACAGACTGTTGTTAACATTAAGATTTCGAGAAGTAATATATAAAAGAGAATAAGATTGGGTAAAAATCGGCGATAAACCCTTACGCGGAAATAAAACTTAGGGTTTTATTTTTCAGTTGACTGTCCCCTGGTTTATTGAAACAGCAATACCATAATTCCATCAAGAGCCACACTCTTCACTTGAGTGTTGAATACAGACTCAAGTTGTTCTGGAGTCAGTACTTCCCCCGCAGTACCACAAGCTTGTAAAACGCCTTTGTCGAGCAGTAGCACTTGGTCGGCGTGTCTTAGGGTGCGGTTAAGGTCGTGGTTTGCCATGATTATGGCGATGCCCTTTTGCGCCACTCTTTCAATGAGCTTATAGAGTAACGCCTCTTGCGCAATGTCTAACGGTGCCGCCGGTTCATCTAAGATCAGTAACTTCGCATATGGGTTAAGTGTTGGCCAAACTTGTAGGCACATGCCCGCCAATCGAACTCGCTGCCACTCACCACCTGACAAAGCTTGAATTGAGCGATGAAGCTTATCCGCTATGTCGAGCATCTGGGTTATCTCTTCCAAGGCTGCATTGATTTCAGTTTCAAGCCCTTGTGACGAGCTTGGTAGTGATAATGCCAGATATTGGAACACTTCTAAGTTGAAAGCCGGTCTTGCACTCTGACACAAGTACGCACGTTGCAATGATAAGTCCTGTAACGATAAGTCAGATAGGTCTTTCTCATCGATCTTGATATCACCTTTGTAGCTGTCACCTATGCCTGAAATGGCCTCCAGCAAAGTACTCTTGCCACTGCCATTAGGCCCAATAACATGAGTTACTTGGCCCGGCTTGAGCTCAAATGATAATGGTAATAAACGAGCGCCGACGCTCAGGCTCTTAATTTGAATCATGATTTTTAATTAACATCCAAATGAAGATAGGCGCACCGATACTTGTGGTCATCACACCCAAAGGTAATTCTGCAGAATCAAGTAAAGTTCGTGCGCAAATATCAGCAAACACCAGCAGCGCAGCCCCCGCGACGGCAGACAAAGGCAGTAG
>NZ_MCYD01000979.1:0-727 GCF_002876325.1 Vibrio sp. 10N.261.52.A1 | reverse complement strand
CGAAGGTCTACGTGAGATTACAGGTCAAGAACACTCTAACCTAAGCATCCTAGATACTGACCGCTTCTCAGCGAGCAAATCTTCTGAGTCGGCAACTGCTCTTGTTGAACAAGCCGAGCAAAAGAACCTTAGCCTACTAGCTGCGCGTATCTCTCAAGACGTAGCAAAAGACAACATCTCTCTAGCAAGCTCTGGTCACCTGCCAAGCCTAACGCTAGATGGTAGCTATGGTCTTTCAGAGCAGACTGACAGCTCTAACAGCCAAAACGATTACGATGCAGACAACCTGAACATTGGTTTGAACTTAGTTGTTCCTCTATACACGGGTGGTAACACAACTTCTTTGACCAAACAGGCTGAGTACAACTACGTTGCAGCAAGTGAAGATCTAGAAGCGACTTACCGAAGCGTTGTAAAAGACGTACGTGCATTCAACAACAACATCAGCGCTTCAATTGGTGCGCTACGCGCTTACGAGCAATCTGTTGTTTCTGCTCAGTCAGCTCTAGAAGCGACAGAAGCTGGTTTTGATGTGGGTACTCGTACTATCGTTGACGTACTAGATTCAACTCGTCGTCTGTACGATGCAAACAAAAACCTTTCAGACGCTCGTTACAACTACATCCTAAGTGTCCTTCAGCTTCGTCAAGCAGTTGGTACGCTAAGCGAGCAAGACATCGTTGATGTAAACGCAGGTCTAAAAGTAGCAAGTAAGTAATTCTTAAAT
>NZ_MCYD01000978.1:0-3887 GCF_002876325.1 Vibrio sp. 10N.261.52.A1 | reverse complement strand
AATAATGAATATTCAACATCTATAAATTTAGATAAAAAGACACATTAGTTAACATTTTTCCAACAATTCGCTTTACTAATTGTGTACAGTTCGTACATAGTTAGTGCTAACAAAGTGACCAATTGCTCTCTTTTGCAAGGTCGAAATGGATACATAAACCACGGAACAGAGGAGCGCCAAAAGCGCTATTAAAGGACTATGGGAAGATTAACAACACACGTTTTAGACACCACTCACGGCTTGCCTGGTGCAGAGATCAAGGTAGAGCTTTATAAGGTCAACGAAGACTCCACTGAAAAGCTGGCGACCGTGCTTACTAATTCAGATGGTCGTACCGATGCACCAATTCTGGCTGGGAATGAATTTCGACCGGGGAAATACCAATTGGTGTTCTACGTAGCTGATTACTACAAAAGCAAAGGTGTGAAGCTCGATGGTGTGCCTTTCTTAGACGACGTAGTGATTCGCTTCGGCTTAGATGATCCTGATGCGCATTACCACGTTCCGCTTTTAGTCTCACCATACAGTTTCTCTACTTATCGGGGCAGTTAATCCCTGCGCCTAGATTTTCGATCTAGGCTCAATCACCAAACAATAAACAGATTCATGCGTGCATCTGAAAAGATGCGCGTTCATTAAGCACGCTCATATAAAAATACTAACAACGTTAACAGTTAGAAAATGAGTCGCGAGAAACTCGTTAATAGAGGCTTAGCGCTAGGAAAAACCTTAATACTTCATATTGAAATTTCGCTGTATTCAATAAATGGATCACAACATAAAAGGACTTGCAGACATGAGTGAGAGTAAAACAGAAATACTCAACCAAGATGCGAATAACGGAATTTTAGAGAAATTCTTTAAAATTAAGGCCCACGGAAGCAGTGTGAAAAATGAGTTAGTCGGCGGTGTCACTACCTTCGCGACGATGGCTTACATTATCTTCGTTAACCCCCAAATCATGGCCGCTTCAGGTATGGATGCTGGCGCAGTATTCGTTGCAACCTGTATCGGTGCCGCTATCGGTTGTTTGTTAATGGGCTTATTTGCAAACTGGCCTGTTGGCCTAGCACCGGGCATGGGTCTGAATGCGTTCTTCTCCTTTACGGTTGTGAGTGAGATGGGCTATAGCTGGGAAGTCGCACTGGGTGCGGTGTTTATCTCTGGTATCTTGTTTGTCGGGATGAGTTTCTACAAAGTCCGTCAATGGATCATCGAGAGTATTCCTGAGAGCTTGCGCTATTCCATGACTGCGGGTGTTGGTTTGTTCTTAGGTCTAATTGGCTTGAAAACAGCAGGCATCGTCGTCGAAAACCCGGCAACTTTGGTTTCACTGGGTGACTTCACCAAACCAGAAGCTCTGCTTGCTGCGATTGCATTCTTGATCATTGCGGTTCTGAGTGAGCGTAAAGTGTTTGGTGCGGTACTTATCGGTATTTTAAGCGTCACGCTTATCGGCATGGGGCTAGGCCTAGTACAATACAATGGCTTCTTCGCTGCACCGCCGAGCTTAGCACCTACCTTTATGGCAATGGATATTGCAGGCGCTCTGAACGTATCCATGATCAGCGTTATCTTGGCCTTCCTTTTTGTAAACATGTTCGATACTGCCGGTACGCTAATGGGCGTAGCTGAGCGTGCAAACCTCACTAACCCAGAAACTGGCAAGATTGAAGGCCTGAGCAAAGCGCTCAAAGCCGATAGTATCTCAAGTGTTGCAGGTGCGTGTGTGGGTTGTCCGCCAGTAACCAGTTACGTAGAAAGTGCTGCTGGTGTTGCTGCAGGTGCTCGTACAGGTCTTTCAGCAATCGTAGTTGGCGCTTTGTTCTTAGCGGCGATTTTCCTATCACCGCTTGCAGGCATGATCCCCGCTTACGCAACGTCTGGCGCTCTTATCTATGTAGCATTCGTAATGATGAGCAGCATGCAGCACGTCGATTGGAAAGACTTTACCAATGGTGCTCCAGCTGCGATTACCGCACTGATGATGCCACTAACATTCTCTATCGCTAATGGTATCGCACTGGGTTTCATCACCTACACCGTGCTTAAGCTTGCGACAGGTAAAACGAAAGATGTCTCCATCTCGATGTACTTCCTAGCGGCTATCTTCATCGCCAAGCTGGTGTTCATCGGTTAACCCTATAGTTCCTGAGCAGTCATTTCTTGATTGCTCACAACGTTGCTTGGCTGGTTCGCAAGCCAAGCAACAACATGATTTTTAAGAAAGCTAATTGCATTGATGACGAAAGAGTAGAAACCCTACCGATTCAGTGCACTTTTTTATGACCCTACGCAGTTTGTAGAAGTCATTATTTGACCGCCAATCGCCTGTAAACGGAAACGCAGGCAGAGGAATATCAAATGAAACTTCTGTACACCCTTAATGAAAGACCGCCCCATGGGCTAACCCTTCTACTCGCTTTACAGCACATGCTCGCCTCGATTGGTGGCATCGTCGCTGTCCCTCTTATTGTCGGTGCCTCCATCGGCCTACCCAACACAGAGATCGTTTCACTGATCAATGCGGCGCTATTGGCTTCTGGTATTGTGACTGTCGCGCAATGTCTCGGTTTTGGCCCTGTTGGTATTCGACTGCCTGTTGTAATGGGCTCAAGCTTTGCCTTTTTAGGGGTCGCTATTTCGATCGGTAACGAAGGTGGTGTCGCCGCTATCATGGGCTCGGCGCTTATCGGTTCATTCGTGGTAATCGGTGCCAGCTTCTACATGGACAAGGTTCGCAAGCTGTTCCCGACCGTGGTAAGTGGTGTGGTGGTTACCCTAATCGGTTTAACCATTTTACCGGTTGCCATGAACTGGGTTGGCGATTCTCCTGCCAACACGGAACAATTCGCCACCCTACCTAAACTGTTTCTCGCACTGGTTTCTTTGGGGATCGTGATTGGCGTATCGGTTTACTGTAAAGGCGCGGTTGCGGCCTCCGCTATCGTGATTGGCCTAGCAGGTGGTTACATTGTGGCGCTGTCACTCGGCATGGTCGATCTTGAGCAGATCAGCTCTGCTGCTTGGGTCGGTGGCCCAGAACCATTCAAGTATGGCTTTACGTTTTCTGCTAGTGCCATCATCAGCATGAGCTTGGTGTACATCGTGGTTATCGCTGAAGCAACCGGTGACTTCATGGCGCTTGGCAACAACTGCCAAACCCAAGTATCCGGTAAAGACTTAAAACGTGGTCTTCTAGGCGATGGTCTTGGTAGTACCTTGTCTTCGATTTTAACAGCGATGCCACTAGCGTCATTCAGCCAAAACGTCGGCATTGTTGGTATCACAGGTGTGGCAAGTCGCTATGTTGTAGCTGCAACCGGTGGTTTATTAATTTTAGGTGGTTTATTCCCGAAATTAGCCGCTATTGCCGTCACGATTCCGAAACCCGTATTAGGCGGAGTCGGCTTTGTGATGTTCGGAATGATTGCCTACGCGGGTATCCGCATGTTGATCAAGGCCGCAGACACCAAGCGAAATGCCTTGGTAATCTGTGTAGGTTTGGCATCTGGTTTGGCCGTTACCTTCGAACCAAGATTGCTGCAACACTTGCCACACGATTTAGCGAACTTCCTGCACTCTGGCATTACGACTGGCACCATCATGACGGTTGTTCTTAACCTTGTATTGCCTAAATCTTCACGCGCAGAAGAACAAGAAGCGTTAGCCGAAAGCCAAGCGCAAGTTGAGCTAGAAATGAAAGAACAAGCTGAAGAAGAACTACACTCAAACGAGCAGCTAGAGATTCAACAAACAACAACAGAAACTGACGTTCAAACGGCATCAGATAACCCTGAGCCAAAAACGAACTAACTGATTCTCGAACTAGCGTAAAACCGATTTCCGTAGAATCACGGGCGTAATGAGAACACTGAATGTTTCAT
>NZ_MCYD01000977.1:0-2108 GCF_002876325.1 Vibrio sp. 10N.261.52.A1 | reverse complement strand
TCATTCCACTGCTCACGCTCAGCTTCGTAGTTGTCACCACCTGTAGTGATGATCTTAAGCTGATCAAGACCTAGCGCACCTTCAATCGCTGACAGGTAGTTTTCCGCTTTCTCTACGCGCATCTCACCATTCTCTTTTGGTGTTAGGCGCCATGTGTCTAAATCTTTACGAACGATTTCTGGATACACAGAGAAGGTATCGATATCCATGTGTGTCATTACCGTATCAAGGTGCATACATGAACGGTGCTTTGGTAGATCGATAGCGATCACTTCGGTTGCTTGCCCTGACTTAAATAGGCTCGCCGCTAAGTTCTCAACGCCTTGTGGTTTGGTACGCTCAGAAATACCGATAAGTACCGCGCCTTTACCAATAACCAGTACATCGCCGCCTTCAATGTTGGCGTTGTCGTAATGAAGGTCCTCATCACCAAAGTACTTAATGAAGTCTTGCCCTGCAAACACTGGGTGCCAGCGATAGATAGCGCGTAGATGGTTTGTCTCACGTTGACGTGCTGGCTTCATCATAGGGTTTAGCGACACACCGCCATAAACCCAACACGAAGTATCGCGTGTAAATAGGTGGTTAGGCAGTGGCTCGATAACGAAATCAAGTGGGCGATGCATTTTAGGAAGCATCGATGATGATTTGATAGGAAGCTCTGAATACGCCAAGCCACCCAGTAAGATTGTTGCTAGATGCTCATTATCCATTTGAGCAAGATAGTTTCTTAAGTCACGAGCAAAGGTAGGCCCATAACGGAAATCTGAGATTTGAGTGTTTAGCAGCCATTCGCGTGCTTGAGGTACGGCAAGCGTCTCTACCAATAAATCGTGCAGTAGCAGTACTTCTACGTCTTGATTACGTAGTGTCTCTGCAAAGGCATCGTGTTCTTCACCGGCAGCTTCCACAGCCAATACATCATCAAATAGAAGGTCATGACAGTTAGAAGGGGTGAGGTGGGTGAGTGCTCTTTCAGGTCGATTTAGGAGAACTCGTCTTAATTGACCGACTTCGGAGCCAACGTACAGCTTACTCATTTTGCATCCTTACTTTTAATCCAGCGTCTATTTATGACAAGCTTGATCGTAATATGCAAGTTTTAGAGTTCGTGTAAAAATGAAGTATTTTTGAAATTATCCGAACTAAAAACCATTTTTGGTTGAAAGTTAGGTGTTAAATTCCAATTGAGTGCGTTTGGCATGGAACAACATTTTTGAGGATCTATGCTCAATCTGCGCTATGTCTGAAATCTATTTTGCTTATTATTAGTGATTTTCTATTCACTATTATGCATTTTTTGAAAGTAACTTGAGGTTTTATGCATCTCAAAACCAGTTCAGCGTATGCATTCACCATGACTAAGCACGCAATTTCTATTTAATATGCTCAAAAGTGACATTAGAGACGAAATGCTGAAATAGTCACCGGTTAATAAAATGTTGAAAATTTGTTTCTGTGATTTTGGTTTCACTTTTGAATTGATATTACTTCTGCTATCTAGCGATAAACTTATCTTTCTATGCCTGATCTGGGTGGCTTTTCTGGACGATCCGTGCCATATTTCGTGGCAATCAAATTTGATCTTTTCATAGTCAACACTCTGGAGCAGACACATGTCTCACGAAGATGAATATCTATCAGTAGCGGAATTAATTGAATTTCAAAAGGAAGAGACTCGCGACATCATTGAAGCACTAATTGAAGATGGTAGCGATCCTGAAGCTCTATACGATATCGAGCATCACCTATTTGCTGAAGATTTCGAAGTGCTTGAGAAAGCCGTTGTTGAAGCATTCAAAATGGGTTTTGAAGTACTTGAAGCTGAAGAGACAGAAGACGAAGATGGCAACAAGCTACTTTGTTGTGATGCGACTATGCAGTCAGCTCTAGATGCAGAAGCGATCGATGCACAAGTTGAGAAGCTTGTGAACCTTGCAGAGAAATTCGACATTATCTACGACGGTTGGGGCACTTACTACGAAGGTGAAGATGCTATCTACCCTGAAGAAGATGATGAAGGCGAAGAGTAATTTCTTCCCAGTTTGAAAAGTGCCAGCCTTGAGCTGGCATTTTTTTATCCTCAGAAAAATAAATGTCTTTAAATG
>NZ_MCYD01000976.1:0-2533 GCF_002876325.1 Vibrio sp. 10N.261.52.A1 | reverse complement strand
AATTAATAGATAGTGTTTGCTAACTGATAAAAAACTAGTCGATAGCTAATGTAGGAGAACGTTGCGCTTTAGCTGACATAAAATAGAAGCCAACCGCACTAGCAAGGGAAATTAAAACCACACTTAGCCAAGTAAAGGTGTAACCATAATCATCAATAAAATAGCCAATGACAACAAAGCTCGGCATAACAAAAAGCATTCTTAATGTAATCAACACACCTTGAATACGCCCGCGATGGCTCGACGGTGAGTTGTTTGCTAGGTATACCCCTTCTTTTGTTAAAAGGAGAACCTCGCCTGCAGAAAGAAATAACCAAGCAAAGAAATGAACAGGAATGGTTGGATATAACATCACCAGCAGGTAACCAAATGCAAACATCAAACCAGCATAAGCAAGGCTAACTGTCTCTAGTTTCTTTGAGGTTAACCTCATTAAAATGGGTGTGATCAGCACCACTAAAACACAAGCGTAAGTCATTAGTTGCCCAAAAATCACAGGACCTTGCTCTCCGAACACGTGGCTCAAGTACAGTGGGCTCGCCATTGTCATTTGATTCAATGAGTACCACAGCAATCCGCATAGAAAAGTGAATAGTAAAAGCCTTGGCCTTGCTCGTAGAACGGACCAAACAGAGCCTGAGACCGGCTGTTCGAGCTCGCTATCGTTGGCCGATTCTATTCCAGTTTGCACTCTCACAAACGTAGCAACAATAACAACACAGCAAAGAGCAGCCACCCCGTTACCAAAGAATATCCACTCAGTATGATTCCAAAACAGGTAACCAGCCATGATAGGACCAAGGGCTGAACCAAAGTTGTACGCTAAATAACTGAGCGAAATAACTGCATCACGATTTTTAGGTGTGGAAAGATCAGCAACTAAAGCATTGCTCGCGGGCAGAGCTAAACCACCAAAGAAATAGGCTGACAACAACAGCGTAGGCACGATGACAGGATCATCAGCGAAAAAACCACAAACAATCAACAATACTGCAGAGGTAAACTCGCCAAAAACCATGATTCGTTTATGTCCCAATCTATCCGATAGCCTCCCACCTAAAAAGCTCCCGAAGAGGTATCCTCCCGTGCCCGCCATTGCTAAGGTGCCAGCTACCGTTGCAGAGTACCCCAACTTGTCAGTAAAAAGTAAGACAAGAAATGGAAGAATGAAGTTACCCATCCCTAAAATCATTCTAGCCACAGCTAAATAATAAATATTATTTGGTAAGTTCCTGTACATTGCAGTGGCAGAGATTAGTTGGTTAATCATAATATCCTTACTTAAAGTAACATTACGTTTTTGGTGGTTGTGTTTCATTCGATGGTGCTGAAGTCGAGGTTTCTGGGTACAGCAACACTCACCACCTGAGTACCTGCAATTAAGTCATGCAAACAACGTCTGTCTTTACGCAAGGCAAAAAGATAATTTAAAATTGATATGCATGGGCCAATTAAAGGTATATATACAAAAATTGTCATCGGTAAGAATCTCTTACCTAGTATTTTAAATAGCCCCATTTGTTTGCCCTTCATATCGACAATCGCAATTTCCATTATGTTTTTGCCCATAGTCTGTCCTTTTTTATGCAGTAAATATCCATTCAATAAAAGGAACGCAAGCCAACTATAAGTCGTGACTGCTACCAGATCTGAGGTATCAGCAGTCCCTGTTCCAAAGATTTTTTGGAAATAATCGGTATAGAGATAAATTGGCATGACACTAAGCACAGCAATAAGTAGATCAATAAAAACGGCCCAAAAACGTAACCATCGAGATGCAAGTGTAAGGTCACAGATATTTTCAGGTGCTGCTGGAAGGTTTTCTAATGATTTTGGCTCATTTTCTTCTAAATTGCTGGCTGACAGACTAACAACTTGAGTGCCTGCGATTAAGTCATGTAGGCATCGTCTGTTTTTACGGAAAATGAAAAGAGATTCCATCATAGATATTAAATAGCCACTAATAGGCACAATTTTGAAGGCAAGCATAGGCACCACTCGTTTACCCAATATCTTATATAACCCTAACGGTTTACCCTCCATATCGACAATCGCAATATCCATGAGATGTTTTCCAATTGTCTGTCCCTTCTTATTCAATAAGTACCCATGTACTAACAAGAACATCAACCCTAAATAGACATAGACAGCAGCGAGTTCTCGAAGGTCGATACCCCCTATTTGAGTATAATCTGTGTACATCCAGATTGGCAGAATGATGACAGTAGTAATTACACCATCAATAAAAAACGCCAAAAAACGTGTCCATCGAGATGCGGGGATAACTTCAATTGTACTTTCAGCAAATTCCGGCTTGTCACTATCTAAACTTTTAGGTGAAGCATCAACAACTTGAGTACCTGCGATTAAATCATGTAAGCAGCGTTTATCTTTACGAAAAACCCCCAGATAACCTAACGTTGAAAGAACTGAACCAATAAAAGGTACATAACCCATGATCACCATAGGAAGAATTCGTTTACCCACGATGTTTAGCAAACCTATTTGTTCACCTTCCATATCGACAATCGCA
>NZ_MCYD01000975.1:0-359 GCF_002876325.1 Vibrio sp. 10N.261.52.A1 | reverse complement strand
CCAATTGTCTGTCCCTTCGTATGAAGTAAGTACCCTTGGCATAAAAAGAAAATCACCCAACCATAAACAAATAGGGCAACTTTTTCGGTTAGATCAATGGTTGTTTCATTGAGGAGAAATTTGTCGTACAGACTGCTATATAGAAAAACAGGAATCATGAAAATCGCATACACGTAAGCATCAATAATAAAGGCCCAAAAACGAGACCATCGAGATGCGAGAACTACTGGGGGTGTATTTGCTATGACTTCAGACATGCCCTTACCTAAGGTAGTGTTGATTATTGATGTAGAGAGTGCGATTTCAGATAACTAAAGCTTCATTTATTGATAAAAAACGTAGAAATAAGTATGAAAAAC
>NZ_MCYD01000974.1:0-4211 GCF_002876325.1 Vibrio sp. 10N.261.52.A1 | reverse complement strand
GGTGGTCAACGTCAGCGTATTTCTATCGCTCGCGCTTTGGCGACTCGCCCACGTCTTTTGATTTGTGATGAACCAACATCGGCACTGGATGTGTCGGTACAGGCTCAGATCCTTAACCTACTAAAAGACTTACAAGACGAGCTAAACCTAACCATGCTGTTCATCAGTCACGATTTACCGGTTATTCGCCAAATGTGTGACCGTGTTGGTGTGATGCAGATGGGGACACTATTGGAAGTTGCGCCTACAGAGCAACTGTTCCAATCACCTCAGCATGAATACAGCAAACAACTGATTTCTTTAATGCCTGAATTTACAGGTTTAAGAGAAGAAAAAGCAGTGGCACAAGCCGCGGTATAAAAATCAGCAGGCTGGAGTTTAGCTTGCTAACAACAATAAACAGACGCAAATACAACAACTAGGGATCTGGATTCCCGCATGAAGGAGTTATGCAATGAAAACCATGAAAAGCAAATTAGCAGTAGCTTTGATGGCAGCTGGCCTAAGCTTTAGTGCAGCAGCAGCAGATATTACCGTTGGCTACGCAGCTGACCCAGTATCACTTGACCCGCACGAGCAGCTGTCTGGTGGCACACTGCAAATGTCTCACATGGTGTTTGACCCTCTAGTACGTTTCACTCAAGAGATGGATTTCGAAGGCCGCCTAGCATCTAGCTGGGAGCGTGTTGATGAAACGACTTTCCGTTTCAACCTACGCAAAGGTGTGAAATTCCACTCTGGTAACGAACTGACTGCTGATGATGTTGTGTGGACTTTTGAACGTCTACAAGCTTCTCCAGACTTTAAGTCAATCTTCACGCCATACGAAAAAATGGTAAAAGTGGATGACTACACAGTTGAGCTAGTATCAAAAGCGGCTTACCCACTAGTACTACAAACAGCAACGTACATCTTCCCAATGGACAGCAAGTTCTACTCTGGTAAGACAGCGGAAGGTAAAGACAAGTCTGAGCTCGTTAAGCACGGTAACTCGTTCGCTTCGACTAACGTGTCAGGTACTGGTCCTTTCATCGTAACGCAGCGTGAGCAAGGCGTTAAAGTAACGTTCGAACGTTTCAATGATTACTGGGACACAGAGTCTGAAGGTAACGTAGACAAGCTAACACTTGTACCAATCAAAGAAGACGCAACACGTGTTGCTGCACTTCTTTCTGGTGACGTAGATATGATTCACCCAGTAGCACCAAACGATCACAAGCGTGTTAAGAACGCTAAGAACATCGATCTAGTAACGCTACCTGGTACTCGTATCATCACGTTCCAAATGAACCAAAACAGCAACGAAGCTCTTAAAGATGTTCGCGTTCGTCAGGCGATTGTTCACGCAATCAACAACGAAGGTATCGTTAAGAAGATCATGAAAGGCTTCGCAACAGCTGCTGGTCAGCAAAGCCCAACAGGCTACGCGGGTCACAACGAAGAGCTAGTTCCTCGTTACGATCTTAAGAAAGCGAAAGAGCTGATGAAAGAAGCGGGCTACGAAGATGGCTTTACGCTAACTATGATGGCACCAAACAACCGTTACGTGAACGATGCGAAAGTAGCGCAAGCGTCTGCGGCAATGCTATCTAAGATTGGTATCAAAGTTGATCTTAAGACTATGCCTAAAGCACAGTACTGGCCTGAGTTTGACCTATGTTCTGCTGACATGATGATGATCGGCTGGCACTCAGATACTGAAGATTCAGCGAACTTCAACGAGTTCCTAACAATGACTCGTAACGAAGAGACTGGTCGTGGTCAATACAACTGTTCTGGTTACTCAAACCCAGAAATGGATGCGATTGTAGAAGCTTCTAACACTGAAACTGACCCAGTTAAGCGTTCTAAGATGCTGAAAGGCGTTGAAGCAACACTATACAACGACGCTGCATTCGTACCGCTACACTGGCAAAGTGAAGCGTGGGGCGCGAAGTCTAACGTAGGTGCTGCAGACATCGTAAACCCAATGGTTATGCCTTACTTCGGCGACCTAGTTGTAAAATAATCTAGCTTGCTAGAATCGAGAGCCTGAGCTTTCAGGCTCTCAAATTATTAAGAAATAGATTTAAGTTTAGGTGTTTGGTCTTCCTTCAGTCTGGCTAAATACCTTTTTTAAGACTGAATTTTTGTTATCTAGTCGCGGATTTCGATTAGATAGTCATGGATAGATAAGGGGCAAGGAATGGTTACGTTTCTGGTCAAGCGCCTGTTTCAGGCACTGATAGTGATGTTTGTGATCAGTTTGGTGGCGTTTGCCATTCAGGATAACCTGGGCGACCCGTTGCGTGAGTTAGTCGGTCAATCTGTGTCAGAATCGGAGCGTCAAGCGCTGCGTGATGAACTCGGCTTAAATGATCCCTTCATTACAAAATACACTCGCTTTGTAGGCGCTGCTCTACAAGGTGATCTTGGTACTTCATATTTCTTTAAACGCCCTGCAGTGGACGTAATCTTAGATAAGCTGGTGGCGACGCTTGAACTCGTGTTTGGCGCTTCTCTGATCATCGTTTGTCTGTCGATTCCACTTGGCGTTTATTCAGCAATACACCCAAAAAGTTTCTTCACTAAGCTGGTGATGGCGGGCAGTAGTATCGGTATCTCTGTGCCTGTTTTCTTAACGGCAATCATGCTGATGTATGTCTTCTCTATTGAACTTGGCTGGCTACCGTCGTTTGGCCGTGGTGAAACGGCAAACTGGTTTGGCTGGGAGTCTGGCTTCTTAACGCTAGATGGCCTTGCACACTTAGTTCTGCCAAGTATCGCACTTGCATCTATCATGCTACCGCTTTTCATTCGTCTAGTTCGTTCAGAGATGCTAGAAGTGCTAAGCTCTGAGTACATCAAGTTTGGTAAAGCGAAAGGTCTGGAACTGAACAAGATTTACTACCAGCATGCTCTGAAAAACACAATGCTACCTGTACTAACGGTAGGTGGTGTTCAGATTGGTACTATGGTGGCTTACACAATTCTTACTGAAACCGTATTCCAGTGGCCGGGCACCGGCTTCCTATTCCTTGAAGCGATTAACCGAGTGGATACACCACTGATTACCGCATACGTTATCTTCGTTGGTCTTATCTTCGTAGTAACGAACACCATTGTTGACCTGCTATACGGGATCATTAACCCAACAGTGAACATCACAGGGAAAGGAGCATAATCATGGAACAAACAACAACAGCTCCATCTCGTTGGGAGCGATTCAAGCAGTCAGACATTCTGTACTACTTCTTGCGTGACAAAGTGGCAATGTTCAGCTTTGCTGTTTTCACTGCATTCTTGGTGATGGCATTGGCGGCACCTATTCTGGCGCCAACAGACCCGTATGACGTGACGTCTATCGACATCATGGACTCTGAGCTACCACCGTCTTGGATGGAAGATGGCGAAGAGCGTTTCCTACTGGGTACCGATGAGCAGGGCCGTGACATTCTATCGACCATGCTTTACGGCTCTCGCTTATCATTGACGATTGGTTTCCTAGCCGTTGGTCTACAGCTCACTCTAGGTATCATTATTGGTCTATCTGCGGGTTACTTCGGTGGTCGTATCGATAGCTTCTTGATGCGTTTTGCTGATGTTCAGCTTTCGTTCTCAACCATGATGGTTGCGATCATTGTCTCGGCTATCTTTAAGGCGAGTTTCGGTAGTGACTTCTACGCGCAATATGCGGTAGTGATGCTGGTGGTGATTATCGGCATTGCCGAATGGCCACAATATGCTCGTACGATTCGTGCATCAGTATTGGCTGAGAAGAAGAAAGAGTATGTAGAAGCAGCACGCGTGATGGGCTTCAGAGCACCACGCATTATGTTCCGTCATATTCTACCGAACTGTTTATCGCCAATTTTGGTTATCTCTACGGTACAGGTGGCAAATGCCATCATGTCAGAAGCGGCACTTTCTTTCCTAGGTTTGGGCCTACCGGTAGACCAACCGTCACTGGGCGCACTAATCAGTACTGGTTTTAACTACATTTTCTCTGGTGCGTGGTGGATTACAGCCTTCCCTGGTGTCGTATTGGTGACGCTAGTACTGGTGATCAACCTGCTGGGTGACTGGTTACGTGACGTGTTTAACCCTAAAATTTATAAAGGGTGATAGCTTGGTTTGATTTTTAGTAAAAAAAATCACTAAACTAAGAGCCGTAAGCAATTACGGCTCTTTTTTTGCTTAATGGATCTTGAACTAAGTATCATTGATAGTGT
>NZ_MCYD01000973.1:0-2033 GCF_002876325.1 Vibrio sp. 10N.261.52.A1 | reverse complement strand
TTAAAGAACAAGAACGGAAAGTGCTTGAGAACTTGTTCTCTTATTACATATACGATATGACCGAGTATATGAAGTGGAGCCCTAACAATGAGGGCAAATTCAGCTACGACTCTTCCCAGTTTGACGTGTACTGGGAGCGAGAAGATCATATTCCCTATTTCATCTATGTGGATGCCGAGCTCGCAGGGTTTGTATTGGTTCGCCGTTATCCTAGTGATTTATCGAGCTATGATATTGAACAGTTTTTTGTACTCAGAAAATTTAAAGGGCAAGGTGTTGGCAAGGAAGCCTTAGCACAGGTCGTTTCTGTATTTACAGGCAAATGGCAAATTCGAGTGTTGTTAGAAAACTCTGCGGCTCTATATTTCTGGAAGTCTGCTGTTTCTCGCATTGTTGGGGACAAATTTAGAGTGACGAAAGCCAATGATGTCGACCTTTTGATGTTCTTCATACACTTTGAAAGCAACGGTTATTGATTAGCGAAAAGTAGTTTCCGAGCTTCGTTGACATGGCTTCAAGTGAGTTAAGAATTGATAAGACAGTAGTAGCAATTCTCACTCAGTCGCTTAGCATCGTATTACTGAGTAAGTTTGCTTGACCTCAAGTTAAGTTGAAGTAACAGAATGTTTTCGATTGTTATTCGTATCACTAACTAGAGGATTATTTAGCATGACTCAGATAGAGCATTTAAACATTACTGTTCCAGATATTGATGAAACCCTGATGTTTCTTAGTATTGTCGCCCCTGACTTTAAAATACGTAAAGATGTGGACCTCCCTGGCCGCCATCGTTGGGTTCATGTTGGAAATGAGCAAAGCTATTTCGCTCTTCAAGAGCCTCACTTAGACTCGCTCGCACCAAGAGCTATGCAAGAAACGTATAAGAACCATGGGGTCAACCATATTGGTTTAGTTGTACAAAATCTACAAACAATAGAAACTAAACTTGTCGAACAAGGCTATCGTCGAGGTATATATGCTCCAAGAGAAACGCATCGAAAGCGAGCATACTTTTACGATAAAGCGGGTTTTGAGTGGGAGCTCACAGAGTTTTTATCTGACATACATGATGAAATGTACTTATACGAGTGATCGTAGAAATATGTGTGACTAGCAATAAAAAGTTTACACTCGATGGCTATTACGCAATGGCTTTGTCATAAGTGGTTTTCTTGCCTATGTAGTACTCAAGGCTGCAACGGAGCCAAGGCCACAAGGAAATTAGCACCAAAGTTGCATTGATGTTTGCGCTCTGAAGAGTGGGCAAAAAATATAAGAGAAACGATGAAAATAACGACGTTAGTTGATAATAATCGCTTAGACAGTAGGCCTGATTTAGCTGTTGAACGCGGGTTGTCACTGCATATCAAAACTGAGTCGCTAAGCATGTTATTCGATATGGGAGGTGGCGGTACTTTTTGTCAAAATGCGCCTTTACTCGACGTAGAGATCAAAGACGTAGACCTAGCCGTTATATCACATAGACACCACGACCATTGTAATGGCGCCATCGATTTTGTTCGCCATAATTCTAATGCCAATGTGTTTTTGAAACACAGTGATGAGCGTAGCTACTACTTCCGTGCTTATGGTTTTAAAAATAATGTCGGTATTAATCCGGATTTACTGAAAAATAGTAGTGGTCGTTTGAAATTCGTGAATAAGACGACCGAGATTGCGCGTAACGTATTTATCATTACTGATATCAGCGATAAATACGAAAAGCCAAAAGGGAATCAGTACCTTTACACAAAATCTCAGGACAAATGGAAGCAGGACTCATTCGATCATGAGCTTTTGTTAGTAATCAAAGAGGAAGACGGCATCGTTATTTTTACTGGCTGTGCGCATAGTGGTGTCCTAAATATGGTCGATACCGCGGTTACTCATTTTCCAGAAGAACGAATTAAAGCCGTTGTCGGGGGCTTTCATTTAGTGGGGTTACCCTTATTTGATAGCATTGGTGGGACTACGAAAAACATAAAAGACCTTGGACTTGCGTTATCAGAGTATCCAATTGATAAGCTCTACAC
>NZ_MCYD01000972.1:0-2918 GCF_002876325.1 Vibrio sp. 10N.261.52.A1 | reverse complement strand
GCTAAGCAGTGCGCAGCAAGAGCTGGACACGTTAAGCAAAGAAAGCGAATTGCTAACAGCGGAGTTAGCTCGTATTAGCGGTGAAAGAGCACAGTTGTTTGGTGAGCAAGACATTCAAGTCGCAAGCCAAGCAATGAAGCAAAAGGTAACAGATGCAGTCACAACATTTGACGCGGCTCAGCAGGTTCTCAATCGCTGTGAACTGGAACATCGAACCGAACAAACCAAACATACCGGTTTTTCTGATGAGTTAACCGCGAAGCAAACAAGCCTCACGCAAGCGAAGAATGTTTGGTTTGAAGCTTTGCATGCGAGCCCGTTTGAAGAGGAAGTTGATTTTGAAGCGGCACTGCTTGATGAGGAGTTGCGAACTCAATTACAAAACCTTAAGAAGTCTCTGGATGAAGCAATTGTCAGTGCACAAGCAAGGCTGAATACGGCAAAAGCCGCGCAAGTGGAGCTACAAAACCACGAAAATGCGCAAACATGGCAAGAACAAGATCAACAGTTAGTGGAGCAGGCAACGGCTGATTGTCAAGAAGCTCAACAAAGCCATGCGAGCAAGATTGGCGCAATTTCTGCCAACCTTGAAACCGATCGTCAGAACCGAAGTAACCAGCAAGATTTGTTTAAGCAGATCTCTGAACAACAAGTTGAGTTCGATGATATCTCGCGCTTGAACTCGCTGATTGGCTCTAAGAATGGCGACAAGTTCCGTAAGTTTGCACAAGGGCTAACACTGGAAAACTTGGTGTACCTGGCAAACAAGCAATTACAGCGTTTACATGGTCGCTATGAATTAAAACGTAAAGCCGACGATGGCTTAGAGTTACAGGTACTCGATACCTGGCAGGGTGATGTAATGCGCGACACCAAAACTCTGTCTGGTGGTGAAAGCTTCTTGGTGAGTTTGGCGTTGGCATTGGCGCTATCTGATCTTGTGAGTTACAAAACCAGTATTGATTCTCTGTTCTTAGATGAAGGCTTTGGCACGCTTGATAGTGACACGCTAGACATCGCATTGAACGCACTCGATAACTTGAATGCATCAGGCAAAATGATTGGTGTCATCAGCCACGTTGAAGCTTTAAAAGAGCGTGTGCCTGTTCAGTTGAAAGTAACCAAGCACGCAGGCCTTGGCGTTAGCGAGATGGAAAAGCAGTACAAAGTGGTTGCTTAATATCTCGAGGTTGGTCGTCTGGCATCAAAAGCCCAGCGTGTTGAGTTGAAATGGTTTCAGCTTCAACAAAAGCAGAGCCCCAACTCAGTCGTTCCTCCTTCTTGGGGATGACGGAATGGGGCTCTGATTTGTATACCAATGCTGGAAGAGATGGTCGGACGATAGAGAGTTCCGACCATTATTTGAAGTTGGGTAAGTTAGCTTGGGTATCACAACTATCACCATTCCCTGTAGCGATGAACGAGCTTAATAGGGCATCTTTTTGTTAGAACTTCAATTGATAGGCCAAAACACAAGGAACATTCATGCACAAAAAGCCGCACCTACCGACAAAGACATGCCCAGTGTGTCAGAAGCCGTTCGCATGGCGCAAGAAGTGGGAGCGCTGTTGGGATGAAGTGGTGTACTGTTCCGAGCGTTGTCGACGTAATAAACCTAAACAGGGTTAGATTTTGTTAGCGCAATCTTCGTTATTCTCTACAGCGAGGGACGAGCGTAATAGGTTATCTCAGTAACGTTCCGATCTTCCCAACCTTATACTTCTACTTTACCAAGGTAGTTGTTCGCCGTTATATGCGTAGAAATGACCGCTTTGCTCTGGTGTGGCGGTGCGAATAATGTCGACGAGTTGATGTGCCACGTAAGCCGAATCAAATAGCTTGCCTTCCGGTACATTTGCTTGAAAGGGTTTCGACAACGCAGTATCAGTCGTCCCTGGGTGCAGCGCTAATATGGTGCCTTTCTTAATGGTGCGACCCCATTCAATCGACATGGTTTTAATGAACATGTTGAGGGCAGCTTTTGATGAACGATAGCTATACCAACCACCTAATCTATTATCTGAAATACTGCCAACCTTGGCGGACACCACCGCAAACTTGGGGTTGTCACTCCCTTTAAGAAGGGGAGTGAAGTGCTTAGCGAGTAACAAGCTTGGTAGGGTATTCACAGACATGTTTTTGAGGAAGAATTCTGGGTCGATGGACGACAAGTTCTTTTCTGGCCCAATTTCTGGTGTATGTAACATCCCAACGCAGTTGATCAGCCAATCGAGTTGATCAAATTGAGATCGTAATTCGACGATATCGGATTCTTGAGTCACGTCAACTTGGTGCCAGGTTAGGCGTTTATCATCAATCTCAGGCTTTTGGGAATGGTAAGTCGCCGCAACATGGATATCGAGAAAATCAAATCGAGACAGCTCAGAGAGTAGGTGTTTAACTACGGCGAGACCAATACCGCCACTACCACCGATAACCAATATGTGTAATCTGAGTTGCTCCACCATTATAAGTTCTCCAAATTCATCAGTCGTTGTTCAGCGGTATCGAGTATCGCTTGTTGTTCTTGTTCATCCATGTTGTCCCAAGAGCGATAAAGCATACCCATGCGAGGGTTTCGGTTTAAGGCGTCGCGGTGTTGATTCATAAAGCGCCAATACAAACTGTTGAACGGGCATGAGCTTTCACCAGTGCGCTCTTTAATCTTGTAATGACAGCCTTTGCAGTAGTCACTCATGCGATTAATGTACGAACCGCTGGCAGAGTATGGTTTGGTTCCGACGATCCCGCCATCCGCAAATAGTGCCATACCTCGCGTATTTGGCATTTCAACCCATTCAATCGCATCTACGTAAATGCCGAGGTACCAACTGTCGACTTGGTCTGGTGCAATGCCCGTGATTAAGCAGAAGTTGCCCGTTACCATGAGCCTTTGAATATGGTGGGCATAAGCATAC
>NZ_MCYD01000971.1:0-6273 GCF_002876325.1 Vibrio sp. 10N.261.52.A1 | reverse complement strand
GTTATGTAAAGGCCGTTTTGAAGCGGATATCGATGGTGAACGTAAGCGTTATCATGCACTCGAAGAGCCAACGAGCCTTAATACACTATCCATGCTTCCTGAACTATTCGCAGCTAATGTCGCTTCAGTGAAGATTGAAGGCCGTCAACGCAGCCCGGCTTATGTAGAACAAGTGACTCGTACTTGGCGTGCTGCCATCGACCGCTACTTAGCAAACCCTGAACAGTACCAAGTAGAACAAGCTTGGAATGCGACACTGGCGAATGTATCTGAAGGTACACAAACCACGCTTGGCGCTTATCACCGTAAATGGCAATAGAGCCAACTGGAGAACTCAATGAAATACGCATTAGGCCCTCTACTTTATTTTTGGCCAAAACAAGACGTTGAAAGCTTTTACGAGCAAGCAAAATCAAGCTCAGCAGACATCATCTACCTAGGTGAAGCGGTATGTTCAAAGCGTCGCGAGATGAAAGCAAAACACTGGATGGATATTGCTAAAGAGCTGTCTGCATCAGGTAAGCAAGTCGTACTGTCGACCATGGCATTGCTCGAAGCGCCTAGCGAAGTCAACATCATGAAGAAGTACATTGATAACGGTGACTTTGCTATTGAAGCGAACGATGTGTCTGCCATTCAACTGGCTAGCGAAAGCAAAGTACCATTCGTAGTTGGCCCAGCAGTAAACACCTACAACGCACGCACGCTGAACTTATTCTTAAAGCAAGGTATGACGCGCTGGTGTATGCCGGTTGAACTTTCTCGTGAATGGCTAAGTAATGTGATGGCACAGTGTGACGAGCTCAACATCCGCAACAAGTTTGAAGTCGAAGTATTTAGCCATGGCTACTTACCACTAGCATATTCAGCTCGCTGCTTTACAGCTCGTGCAGAGAACAAAGCCAAAGACGACTGTGAAACTTGCTGTATCAAGTACCCAACAGGCCTTCAGGTTGAGAGCCAAGAGGGTCAGTCTGTCTTCAACCTTAACGGCATCCAGACTCAATCAGGCTACTGCTACAACTTGGTCAATGACTTACCAAACATGCATGACTTAGTGGATGTGGTTCGTTTAAGCCCACTTGGCGTTGATACCTTCTCTGAAATCAATAACTTCAGAGCCAACGAACAGGGTCAAAACCCAATGAAGATTGAGAGCCGCCAATGTAATGGCTACTGGCATCAGCTTGCAGGTTTAGACGTTAAAAACATCTAAATGCTAGTTTCAAAACGAAGCGATTTTCAAAACGAAAAAGGTCTAGCACATGCTAGACCTTTTTAGTTCGTCTCAAGAAAATCGACCTATGCCGTTGCGGTTTCCATCGGCGAGGCGTCGAGCTTCTTTACGTCTTTGTAGAGCATCACCATCACCACCGCGCTCAACGCGATATTAGACAGTGGATACGCAATCCAGATCCCCGGCACGCCATACAACTTAGGCATAATATACAGGAATGGCAGTTGAATCAGCATGTTACCTACCGTCACAAACATCGCTTTGCTGCCCTTGTTCACCGCCTGGTAGTAAGCACCCGCTACCACCAAGAAGCCATCAAGCGCCAATGCGAACATGTGCAGTCGAATACCCAATACGGTGTACTCAACTAGCTGAGGTTCGTCCGAGTTAAACACTGAAACAAACTCACGTGGGAACACGTTCAATAGCAATACAAACGCGACACCAATCAAGACAGAACTCGACATCGCAATCTTAAGCAACTTGCGAATATTCGCTTGGTTACGTGCACCATGGTTGTAGCTCACCAATGGTTGCATACCGTTAGCGATACCTTCCGCAGTTAGGTAATAAACCGTCACGATGTAGCCCAAAATAGCATAAGCACCAATCATCAACTGGTCGCCATATTGAGAGAACAAAGCGTTGTGCAATGCCACCATCATTGAGCCATAAGCGTACATAAAAAAGCTTGATGTACCAATCGCGAAAATCTGTGGGATTACTGCAAGCTTCAATCTCAACTCGCTCCAACGTAAACGTAGGTTTGCACGGCGAGAGAAGAAGTAAGCGAGACCCAAAGCCGTTACCACAAACTGAGCAACCGCTGTAGCCAATGCGGCGCCCATCAACTCCCATCCAAATAGAGCAATAAGCAAGTAATCCAGAACAATATTAATGACCGCACCAATAATCATCAGGATAGTCGCTAGATTCGGGCTGTCGTCGTTACGCAGTAGAAACGGCATCGCGATAGAACCCAAGGTAAACACGCTGGCGCCAATCAAGATGTGTAAGTACTGCAAACCAAGCTCATACACTCGCCCTTCTGCGCCCTGCCAAAGTAAAAAGTTATCGGCAAACAGATACAGCAATATAGAAACAATGGGGGTTATGGCTAACAACAAAGTCAAACCCGTAGCTAAGATCTGCTTAGCACCTTGAGTGTCTTTTTCACCTTGGCGAATCGATACCAGCGCTCCAGTACCGACACCCACCAGCATACCTAGACCAAGAATCGAACCGATCACCGGCCACGCGACGTTGATACCCGCCAGTCCATCAGCGCCGACATAACGACCGATAAAGATGCCATCCACAACTTGGTAGAGGCCATTAACTAGCATCGCCGCAACCGTTGGGATTGTGTATCGCCAAAATTGACGACTAATTGAGTTACTCATTTCTTACTCTACTTTCATTGTAAGTCACATATCAGTGGGATATGACTCGATAAGTTAGTTAATAAGACTAACTAAATATCTAAATTAATTACTTCAACGCTTTGTCTAATAACTGGTTCAGTTGCTTGGACTCTTGCTCAGACAAACGGCTTTCCAGTATTTGTGCCATCACTTGATAGATCTTGCTCTCTTCTTCTAAACCTAGTTCTGCTTTGTGGGTCAGTACCACGAGTTTAGATCTCGCATCTTCCAGTGATGCTTTACGCTCCACAAGGCCTTTTCTCTCAAGCCTTTGTACCATAGTCGTCGCTGAAGGCTTGGTCACCTGCATTTCAATAGCAAGGTCGGTCAATCGAATCGGCTCAGGAGAGGCCTGAATCACCTTTAAGTAGTCATATTCGTTGAAGCTCAACTGGCAGATTGGATCTTCATTTACCTGTGTTCGCCATACTTTCGAGGCGAAGCGTTCTATCTTCTCTAAATTCTGGTTTAGCATAGTCACCCAATCAAAAAATAGCATTTAGTTAGCAAGGCTAACTATTTTAATCCTGTTTAAATAAAAAGCAATCCAAAACGAGACAAAGATCATAACAAGTAGGCACAAAAAAGCCGCTGACTGGCAGCGGCTTTGATAGTAAAAATGATCTATTTAGCGAGCATCAGCTTCTTGCTCTGCTTCAGCCAGCTTAGCTTGAGCGAGGTGCTCTGCTTTTAGCGTAGTGAAAATACGGCTTAACTCTAGGAAAGAGTAACGATGCTCTACGTATTCAAATACGTTAAAAGAGACCGATAACTTATACAAAGAGATCGCATTCGCGTAGTCACCATTCATGTGGTAACGCTTAGCCAGATAGAAGTATGTCTCGGTTAAGCGCTGTGCCAGCAACGTGTTATCACGAGTACCCGTTAAGATCGCTTTGAATGCCTGCTCTTCAGTAATGTCATCGAGCATGATAGCGACTAATACCCAGCCCCACTGCTCGTCATGATTCTCATAACGTTTTTGCAGGTCAAGCTTAGCTTGTTCAGGCGTTAGCTCATGCTGAATGATGTATAACCAAAGCGCGCGGAATGGATCACTCGGATCATCGGCGTAGTGCTTCATCATTTCTTCATTAGCTAAGTCGTAACGCTCACCATAATAGAGTGCGATAGCGCGGTTTCTCTCTGCATATGAATTCGCAGGATCAAGCTCGAGCGTAGAGTCGAAAGATTCATAAGCCGCATCGAACTCTCCTACTTGCGTGAAGTAGACACCCAAAAGGTTGAAGATATCAGGCTGAGCTGGGTTCAATGAAAGAGATTGATTAAAGTCTAAACGCGCTAAATCCCTTAGGCCGACACTGTCGTAGTAGTTACCACGTTCAAACAGCATCTTAGCTCTAACTTCATCATTCAGATCTGGGCGCTGTAGTAGCTGACTCAAACGTGCAATCTGAACTTCTTGCTGGACGCTCGGTTGTAAAGGCACAGCCATTGGCGGGTAAACCCAACTTGAGGCGTTATCTGATGTTGTTGCACAACCAGTTAGTACAAGCAGTAAACACATACTCGCGGTTTGAAACCATTTCACAAATAATTACTCCTGTTATGACCGCAATTAAAAAGGGGAGCGATATGCTCCCCTTTATAACATGCTTTGTTGACGATAGGTTAAAAATCACTAAAAAGCGATATTACTATCGACACACTGAGAATTACTCAGCAGCAGGTGCTTCGCCTTCAGCCGGCGTTTCAACTGCTTCTTTCATGCTTAGACGTACACGGCCTTGACGGTCAATCTCAAGAACCTTAACAGGAACTTCTTGACCTTCAGTTAGGTAGTCAGACACTTTCTCAACGCGCTTGTCAGCGATTTGAGAGATGTGTACTAGACCATCTTTACCTGGAAGGATAGTTACGAATGCACCGAAGTCAGCTAGGCGAGCAACTTTACCTTGGTAAATGCGGCCAACTTCAACTTCAGCTGTGATCTCTTCGATACGACGGATAGCTTCTTTAGCAGCAGCGCCTTCAGTAGCAGCAATCTTGATTGTGCCGTCGTCTTCGATTTCGATCGTAGTACCCGTTTCTTCACAAAGAGCACGGATAACTGCACCGCCTTTACCGATAACATCTTTGATCTTATCAGAGCTGATTTTCATTGTGTGGATACGTGGAGCGAACTCAGAGATATCTTCACGAGCACCAGAGATAGCTTCATCCATTACAGAAAGGATGTGCTTACGTGCACCTTGCGCTTGGTTAAGAGCAATTTGCATGATCTCTTTAGTGATACCTTCGATCTTGATGTCCATTTGAAGTGCAGTGATACCGTCGTTAGTACCTGCTACTTTAAAGTCCATGTCACCTAGGTGGTCTTCGTCACCAAGGATGTCAGAAAGAACTACGAAGTCATCGCCTTCTTTAACAAGACCCATTGCGATACCCGCAACAGAAGACTTGATTGGAACACCAGCGTCCATAAGCGCTAGAGATGTACCACATACAGAAGCCATTGAAGAAGAACCGTTAGATTCAGTGATTTCCGATACAACACGAACTGTGTATGGGAACTCATCAACAGAAGGCATTACTGCAGCGATACCACGCTTAGCTAGTTTACCGTGGCCGATTTCACGACGCTTAGGAGAACCTACAAAACCAGTTTCGCCAACACAGTATGGAGGGAAGTTGTAGTGTAGTAGGAAGTTATCTTTACGCTCGCCTGTTAGCTCATCGATGATTTGAGCGTCACGCTGTGTACCAAGCGTAGCAGTAACGATAGCTTGAGTTTCACCACGAGTGAATAGAGAAGAACCGTGAGTACGTGGAAGAACGCCAGTGCGAACGTCTAGTGCACGAACCATGTCTTTTTCACGGCCATCGATACGTGGGTTACCAGCGATGATGCTGCGACGTACCACTGTTTTCTCTAGGTCGTGGAAGATAGAGTGAACTTCTTTTAGGTTTACTTCTTCGTCTTCAGATACTAGTACTTCGTTAACTTCAGCCGCGATCTCGTGGATACGGTCGTAACGAGTCATTTTCTCTGTGATTTGGTAAGCTTCAACTAGCTTAGCTTCTGCAAGCTCAGCGATGCGAGTGTTAAGCGCAGTGTTCTCTTCTGGAGCAACCCAATCCCATGCAGGAGTAGCAACTTCAGCTGCGAATTCGTTGATCGCGTTGATAACAACTTGTTGTTGATCGTGACCAAATACTACCGCTGATAGCATCTCTTCTTCTGTTAGGTTGTCTGCTTCAGACTCAACCATTAGAACCGCACCAGCAGTACCAGAAACAACAAGGTCAAGCTTAGACGTTTCTAGCTCAGTGTTGCTTGGGTTAAGTACTAGTTGACCGTCGATGTGACCAACACGTGCTGCACCGATAGGACCGTTGAACGGGATACCAGAGATAGCAAGTGCTGCAGAAGTACCGATCATTGTTACCATGTCAGGCTGAACGTCTGGGTTTACAGACATTACTGTAGCGATAACTTGAACTTCGTTCTTGAATGCATCTGGGAAAAGAGGACGAATTGGACGGTCGATTAGACGAGCCGTTAGTGTTTCGCCTTCTGATGGACGACCTTCACGCTTGAAGAAGCCACCTGGGATTTTACCAGCAGCGTATGTACGCTCTTGGTAGTTA
>NZ_MCYD01000970.1:12374-17033 GCF_002876325.1 Vibrio sp. 10N.261.52.A1 | reverse complement strand
CCCTTTTACGTTAAGTCGTTTATTTATAAACAATAAAACGATTGGGCTCACGTTAAAATGCTGCTCACATCATAGAAGAGCAGCCGCTCAAGATGAATCCTAACGAGCTTACAAGCTCATCTCACCACGCAGTACTTGCTGCATCTGAGTTTTCACTTCTTCGTAGCTTAGGTTTTGGCTTAATAGGTAATGAAGTTTCGCTAATGCCGCTTCTGGTGTCATATCATAACCACTGACCACACCTGCTTCAGCAAGTGCACAACCCGTCGCGTAACCACCCATGTTTACTTTACCGGCTAAACATTGGGTTAGATTTACTACGATAACACCGCGCTCTGATGCGTCTTTTAGGTGCTGAAGTAGCTCTGGGTTTTGTGGTGCATTACCAACACCAAAAGTAAGCAGGATCATCGCGTTAACAGGTTGTAGTAACGTGTTACGGATCACTTCGTGTGAGATGCCTGGGTACATAGTGATTACGCCGATTGGTTGCGGTGTAATGTTATGAACCTTGAACTCACCTTCAGGTTGCTCGTTGACTACAACGTTGTTGCTTAGCTGGATATTGATACCAGCTTCCAACAGCGGGTTAAGGTTTGGAGAGGTAAACGCATTGAAGCCATCAGCATGTGATTTAGTGCTGCGGTTACCACGCATCAATTTGTTGTTGAAGAACAGTGTCACTTCATTGATTGGGTAGTTCGCTGCGATGTGCAGTGCATTCAATAGGTTTGCTTGGCCGTCAGAACGTAGCTCAGCAAGTGGGATCTGAGAGCCGGTTACAATCACAGGTTTGCCAAGGTTTTCTAGCATGAAAGACAACGCAGAAGCGGTGTACGCCATAGTGTCAGTACCGTGCAGGATAACGAAACCATCGTATTTGTCGTAGTTCGCGCGGATGTCATCAGCGATAGTCTGCCAATCAAGTGGCGTCATGTCTGAAGAGTCCATCAATGGCGAGTATTCGTGGATGGTGTACTCAGGCATCTCTGGGCGATGGAATTCAGGCATACTAGCAAGCTGTTTATCCATGAATCCAGCAACAGGGACATAGCCGTGATCATGCGATTTTTGCATGCCGATTGTGCCGCCGGTGTACGCGATATAGATGTGTTTTCTTTCCATGGCGATTATTACTTTAGTGTGATGTAGGGAACAGGTGGGCGATTATAGCGAATTATTATGTAATAAAAAGAGGCGCCTCACACAGAGGCGCCCCTTGATAATAAAGCGTTGAGCTTAAATTATTGAACTTGGCAGTTTAAGCAAAAAGCGTAACGTCCTTGTGGGTCGTTAAAGTTGCTTAATAGTTGGCTATCTTGAGCTAACTGCTGCGTAACAGGCTGTAAACTGCTTGGTATCATTGACTGAATATCAAGACCAATCGACATCTGAACTTGGTTCATAAATTCTTGAATAAACTGCTCAGTAGCTGAAAGTTGCTCTTCTACCCAGTAGATGTTGTAGCTTTCGAGTTCTGCAAGTGAAGCGGCGGCTGCAATCGCATCATCGAAGTCACCAATTTCATCGACTAGACCATTTTGCATAGCGTCTTGGCCTGTCCATACGCGGCCTTGAGCAATTTTATCGACCGCATCAACACCCATTTCACGGTTTTCTCCAACTAGACCGATGAATCGGCGGTAGCCATGTTCGATACCCATCTGGAATGCATCTTTAGCACCATCAGTTAAGCCGGTCGTGATACCAAGGCCAGAGAAAGGTGATGTGCCAACGCCATCCGTGTAAACGCCAATGTCGTTCAAACCTTTTTCGAAGGTAGTGATGACACTGAAAATACCAATCGAGCCAGTTAACGTTGTTGGTTGAGCAAGGATCTTGTCTGCGCCCATAGAGATCCAGTAACCGCCAGAAGCGGCAAGGCTAGACATTGAAACAACAACAGGTTTACCCGCTTGCTTAATTGCTTCTATTTCATTGCGAATGACCTCTGAAGCAAATGCGCTGCCGCCAGGGCTATCCACTCGAAGAACGACGGCTTTAACTTTGTCATCGTTACGAGCTTGGCGAAGTAGAGCCGCGGTTGTATCGCCACCCACTGTGCCACGTGGCTGTTTGCCATCCATAATAGCGCCGCTAGCAACAATTACAGCAACATCGTGTGATTCACTGTTCATGTTTGGAAGCATGGTTGCACGGTACTCGTAGTAGCCCAGCGCGTTGTAACTGTCTTGACCATCACTGCCGAACACATCTGCGAGCTCTAGTCGAACTTGCTGGCGAGTGGCTAGCTCATCTACTAAACCAAGCTTTTCTGCTAGTTTAGCGATGTCACCATCGACAGACTCAAGATCTTTTAAGAAAGTGTCCATGCTTGGGTTGAGCGTCTTCGCATCAATTTGGCGGTTGTGGCTCACATCGTCAACGTAAGCACTCCATAGTTGGCCTAACCAACGTGATGCCGACTCTTTTGCTGCGTCAGACATGTCGTCACGAATGAAGGGTTCAATAGCGGATTTGTAAGTACCCACGCGGAACACATGAGTGTTCACATCAAGCTTCTCTAATAAGGTTTTGTAGTAAAGCGAGTAGGCGCTGTAACCTTTAAGAAGTACACCACCATCAGGCGACATGTATACCTTAGTTGCGTAGCTTGCTAGGTAGTATTGGCTTTGGTTGTAGAAGTCACCTACTGCATAAATTGGCTTCCCTGAAGCTTTAAACTCATTCAAGGCTTTTGCAATGTAGCGCAGCTTAGTTAGGTTGGTCTCTGGCAGTTCTTTAAGTGCCAAAACAATACCAGTTACATTGTCATCGTCTTTGGCGTAGCGAATCGTTTCAACGATATCAAAGAGAATGTTTTCTTTTGGCAGGTCCTTACCAAGCAGCGAGCCAGTGACGGAGTCCATTGGGTTAATATAGCGACTTTGTTCAACAATCGGACCCGACAGGTTAAGCACTAAAGCTGATTGTTGAGGCACAGTTGGTTGTGCAGTGTCTGAGTGGAAGTAAACAAAGTAGATAACGGCGATACTAAGTAAGAAGATTAAGTTAACAAGCGCAACACGTATAAACGTAATCAGCTTCCAAATCCCCTTGAAGATCATGCCTATAAATTTGAATATTTTTTTCATTCTGTCTCCGCAGTGAGATTACGTCGCTTTAACAAGCAGCAGTACCATTAATCTCAATAATATGAACTGCTTAGTATCCTACGATAATTCCCTAACTCAAACTATACCAAGAAGTGTCAATCGATTTATATTCTCATTAAGTGTAGCCAAATTAAGAGCTTCTGAACGATTAATACCTTCAGCATTATGATCGGTGTTACAAAAATGTAAACGGTTGTTTGAACTTTTGGTGATTGAGCTATACTGTGGTCAGACCACAAGGATAAATAATAGAAGTGATGTCTGCCATGTACCCACATTTACTTGAACCACTCGATCTTGGATTTACTCAGTTACGAAACCGTGTATTGATGGGATCAATGCACACAGGTTTAGAAGAGCATAAAGAAGGCCTGCATAAACTCGCTGCGTTTTACGAAGAGCGAGCAAAAGGAGGCGTTGGCCTAATTGTTACAGGTGGCTTTTCTCCGAACTTACGTGGCAGATTATCTCCGTTTAGTGCTGAATTCAGCAAAGTTAAGCACGCAAAAGCACACCAAGTTGTTACCGAAGCGGTACATAAGCACGGTGGGAAAATTGCGTTGCAGCTACTTCACGCTGGTCGATACGCAATGCACCCATTCGCGCAAAGTGCTTCAGGTATAAAAGCACCAATCGCCAAGTTTGCGCCAAGCGAAATGAGCCCTCGCCAAATCAAAAAGACCATCAATGCCTTTGCCAACAGTGCCGAACTTGCTCAAGTGGCAGGCTACGACGGCATTGAAATCATGGGCTCTGAAGGTTACTTGATTAACCAATTTATTTGTAAGCGAACCAACATGCGTTACGACGAGTGGGGTGGCTCTTATGAGAAGCGCATGCGTTTCCCACTAGAGATCGTCAAATCGATTCGTGAAGCCGTGGGCGATGATTTCATTATTATCTTCCGGCTGTCGATGTTGGATTTGGTTGAGCAAGGCAGTACCTTTGAAGATGTTGTGTTACTGGCTCAAAAGCTTGAAGAGGCGGGCGTTACCATTATCAATACGGGTATTGGTTGGCATGAAGCACGTATCCCAACTATCGCGACACAAGTACCACGTGGTGCTTTCTCATGGGTTACTGAGAAAGTGAAACCGTATGTTTCTATTCCCGTGATCACTTGTAACCGTATCAATACACCTGAAGAAGCAGAACGTATTATCAGCTCCGGTCAGGCCGACATGGTCTCCATGGCTCGCCCTTTCTTGGCTGACCCTGATTTCGTCAATAAAGCCGCGCAAGATCAAGCACAGTTCATCAACACCTGTATTGGTTGTAACCAAGCGTGTCTTGATAACGTATTCAAAGGGAAACGTGCGAGCTGTTTGGTTAATCCACGAGCGTGTCACGAGACTGAAATTGTTGTTCAACCCGCGCCAGCTACCAAGACGATTGCGGTAGTGGGTGCTGGCCCTGCAGGTTTAGCTTGTGCGACGACTTTGGCTCAACGCGGGCATAAAGTTGATTTGATTGAGAAAAATGATCGTATAGGCGGTCAGTTTAGACTAGCAATGCAGATTCCGGGCAAAGAAGAATTCAGAGA
>NZ_MCYD01000970.1:0-11719 GCF_002876325.1 Vibrio sp. 10N.261.52.A1 | reverse complement strand
AAAGAAGAATTCAGAGAAACGATTCGTTATTTTGCTAACCAAATCGATGCATCGGGCGTGAACCTGAAACTGGATACTGAAGCTACGTTTGAGATGCTACTTAAGTACGATGAAGTGGTGATGGCTGCGGGTGTTGAGCCAAGAAAATTGAATATTGAAGGTATTGATCACGAGAACGTGGTCGATTATCAAACCTTGATTCGCGAAAAGACACCTGTAGGTGAAAAGGTCGCGATTGTTGGTGCTGGTGGTATCGGTGTCGATGTGGCAACCATGCTCACCGAGCCGACGTCACACAGTTTAGACGATTGGCTACATGAGTGGGGCATCGATAAGAATATGGAACACCCAGGTGGCCTGTATCCTTACCCGGATTCATTCAGTGACAAAACGGTTTGGGTTATGCAGCGTAAAGCGGGTCGTGTTGGTAAAGGCCCGGGCAAAACTACAGGCTGGATTCACAAACGCACACTAGAAAAACGCGGTGTGAACTTACTTGGTGGCGTGAGCTACAACAAGATTGACGACCAAGGTTTGCATATCAGTGTTGGTAAACAAGATCAGGTATTAGATGCCGATTCCGTTATCGTGTGTGCAGGTCAAGTATCGGTGAGACCATTCGAAGATATGTGGCAAGAGTTCGGTGGCAAACTACACGTGATTGGTGGTGCTGATTATGCTGGTGAGCTAGATGCTGTGCGCGCTATCCGTCAAGGTGTTGAACTAGCGATTAAGTTATAGAGCCAGTTAGCTAAGCTACTGAAATAGATGTTTGAACAAGGCTCCTAAGTCGTAGATTTAGGAGCCTTTATTGTGTCTAACCTAGTCTATTTGGGGAGTCGTTGAGATTTATTATCGTTTGTATTCTGTGCTAAAGTTCAAGTATACAAATAATAAAGAAATAGTAAGGACTTCAAATGGATGCTTTGGATCTACTGCTCAACCGACGCTCTATCGCAAAACTCTCTGATCCGGCACCTGAAGGTGTCGCGTTAGAAAACATCATCAAAGCGGGCTTACGAGCTCCTGACCACGGTGCACTAACACCATGGCGCTTTGTTATCGCACAAGGTTCAGGGCTACAGAAGCTATCTGACATCTTGGTTCGTGCTGCTGAAGCGGAAGAAAGCGAAGAAGCGGTGATTGAGAAAGTGAAAAAGGCGCCGTTCCGTGCTCCTATGGTAATTACTGTCATCGCGAAAGTAACCGAGCACGAGAAAGTACCAGCGATTGAACAACATCTTTCTGCAGGTTGTGCGGCGCAAGCAATGCAAATGGCGGCTGTCGCTCAAGGTTTCCAAGGCTTTTGGCGCTCAGGTAAATGGATGTTCCACCCAGAAGTTCATCAAGCATTTGGTCTAGAAGGCGACGACGAAATTGTTGGTTTCCTATACCTAGGTACGCCGGGCTGTACACCAATGAAAGTACCAGAGCGCGACTTCTCTAAGTTTGTTGAGTTCCTATAAAGAGCACTGAAGCTGAATAGTGGAATGCTAACTGTATAAACAACCAGTTTTTCTTGATTTCTAGGGGCCACATTAGATAATGTGGCCCTAATTGTTTGTAGCATCTGGAAAAACATGTCTCGCCTTATTATTGCTGAAAAACCAAGCCTCGGCCGCGCGATCGCTGCTGCACTGCCAAATCCACAGAAGAAAGACCAAGGGTTCATCAAATGTGGTAACGGTGATGTAGTCACTTGGTGTATTGGACACTTATTGGAGCAGGTTGAGCCAGACGCTTATGACGATCGTTACAAGAAATGGAACTTGGCCGATCTTCCTATCGTGCCAGAGCAATGGCAGCTAAGACCACGCAAGACTTCAAGCAAACAGCTCACGGTGATCCGAAAGCTATTGAAGGACGCCACTCAAATTGTTCACGCCGGAGACCCAGATCGAGAAGGTCAGCTTTTGGTTGATGAAGTGATCGATTACTGCAAAGTCTCTAAAGCCAAGAAAGAGTCGATGGAAAGGTTGCTTATCAGCGACTTAAACTTACCTGCTGTAAAACGTGCACTCTCTCAAATGCGCAGCAATCGCGACTTTATCCCTCTTTCTGTGTCAGCATTGGCACGTTCAAGAGCTGATTGGCTGTATGGTATGAATATGACTCGCGCTTATACCTTGCTGGGTCAAAAAGCCGGTTACCAAGGCGTGCTGTCGGTAGGGCGTGTGCAGACACCAGTACTTGGTTTGGTGGTGAGACGTGATGAAGAGATTGAAAACTTCATTCCTAAAGATTACTTCACTCTGCATGCCTTGATTCCTTACCAAAATAACGGACAGAGTTTTGATATTCGTGCTCGCTGGAAACCAAGTGAAGCCTGTAAGCCGTGGCAAGACGAAGAAGGCCGTGTACTCAACCGAAAGTTGGTTGAAAACGTCGCTCAGAGAATCGCAAACCAACCTGCAACTGTCACAGAGTCAGAGCAAAAGCAAAGTAAACAAGCAGCGCCACTTCCTTACTCTCTGTCTGCCTTGCAGATTGATGCCTCCAAACGTTTTGGCATGAGTGCTCAGCAGGTGTTGGACACCTGTCAGTCTTTATATGAGAAGCACAAGCTTATCACTTACCCACGCTCCGATAGCCGCTACCTTCCTAAAGAGCACTACTCTCAGCGAGAATCGATTGTAGATGCCATCGCCAATAATGCGAAAGAGCTACAAAGTGGTGCGCAAGGCGCAGACCTCTCACTGAAATCAAAAGCATGGAACGACAGTAAGGTTGATGCTCACCACGCAATCATCCCAACACCGAAGAAATCATCGGTGAATGGTTTGTCTGCCAATGAGATGAAAATCTATCAACAAATTGCTCGCCAGTATCTGATGCAGTTCTACCCACCGGCTGTGTTTGCGGATGCTAAATTGGTTTTTGATATCGCTGGTGGTGTGTTCATTGCGAAAGGGCGTCAGCTTATCAACCCGGGTTGGAAGGTGTTGATGGGTAAAACAGACACCGAAGAGAAAAGCGATGGTACTGATACGGTTCCACCGCTCGATAAAGGAACGGTGTTGACCTGCCGCGAAGGTGTCATTGGAGACAAGAAAACCGAACCACCAAAGCATTTCACGGAAGCGACATTGCTTCAAGCGATGACAGGTATCGCGCGTTTTGTCGCGAACAAGGACCTGAAAGCTATTTTGAAAGAGACTGATGGTCTTGGAACAGAGGCGACTCGTGCGGGCATTCTGGATACGCTTTTCAAAAGGCAACTGCTAACGCGCCAAGGTAAGAGTATTCATAGTAGCCCTGCAGGTAGAGGTTTGATTCATGCCCTACCTGAGGATTCGACCTTTCCGGACATGACAGCACACTGGGAACACCAGTTACAGGGCATGGCCGAGCGTAACCAAGCGTATCAACCTTTCATGCAAGCGCTGGAAAGCAAGATTGATGGCCTAATGGGGCGAGTGAAAACAGGGGAAGTGCCGGAATCGCTTCGTCATCTCCCTAAAGTTGAGAGACCCGCTTTTAAACGTCGCAAAGGTGGCGGTACGAAGAAGTCTTATGCCAAGAAAGGTACCTATGCCAAGAAAGGCGCTTCAGCTAAAAAAGGATCTTAAAGCTAGCGTTTGCAAGTGTTCCAGTTAGCGTCCGACTTTACGCCCACAGCGCTTAAATAACTGTTGCCAATACTCAACATGGCGACGCGTTGATGCACGAAAGGCTTGGTGCGTGTCTTGGATGGGGAAGTAGTAGCTGTGCAGTTCTGGCTGAGCATCAAATATTGCCAGCTGCGGAGCGAGCTGTTGATAGTAGCCATCCAGTTGCGCCATGTAAGGTTGTACCTTGCCAATGTATTGTTGCTCGAATACGTTGTTGAGGTAACGGAACTTAGTGGTGTCTCGTTGTTTTCCGCAGATGATATTGGCATCAAAAGTAGTGAGTTGCTTGGTGATGGTATCGAGTTCAACCGACGCACGAGCAAGCGAATAATACAGATCCCCAAGGGTAGAGCTCTTCTCTAACACCTCTTGCACCTCTGTGGTTTTGCCCGAAACAAGTGGTGTATTTAACGAATGGTTAAGATGCTCCAAGGCGTCGCTCGTCTGTCTTACTTGTTGAGCAATATCATGACGTAGCCACTGACTACCGCGCAGCTGTGACTGCATGGCATCGCTAGCATAAATCAAGTTCCATTGATGGAGCGGAAACTGAGCGAGCTTCTGTTGCTCGATCCCTCTCAAGAGTTCGATGATTTCTGGGTCTAGCTCATCACTCGATAAGCACTTGCCTACACCTTCGAGTAGAGCGACTTGGTAATCGTAATTGCGGAACTCGTCCGCGACTTTTCCGAGCACCGAGTTACGCTCAGCAATCAGGTTGAAAAGTCCACATTGGCGAAGTTGATAGCTGTCGATGAGCCCAATAGAAACAGAGGGGACGTTTAGCAATAACTCTCGCTTTCTTGGCAACCCCTCAAACTCCCAGTCTTGTTTGAGCTCTTCAGCATCTTGCACTCTGGCCACCTTGGTTTGATAGTCATCGAACAAGTCTCCAGGACCTTCCCCAAAACACCCTCCGAGCACCACGGTGATTAAAAGCAGTGGTGAGCGTTGTACGAAGTTTGTAAGAAGGCGAAGATTCATGGGTTACCTACCAGTCTATTTCACTGCCGTCGAAATTGAAGAAGTGACCACTTACTTCAGTGTTGGCAGATTCGATGACTTTAATAAGACCAGACGCTGAAGTGTCTGTATCAATAAGGGCATTGGGACCACCCATTTCTGTCTGTACCCAACCTGGGTGCATTGCCAATACCGTGAAGCCGTTGCTAGTTAGATCGTTGCTTAAACTTTTTACAATCGAGTTGAGGGCCGCTTTAGAAGAGCGATAGATGTAGCCTCCGCCAGAAGTGTTTTCTGACATGCTGCCAACTCGAGAAGACAAGCAAGCTATCTTTTTCACGTCACTGGCTTCTAGCATAGGGAGAAGTGTTTCAACTAGCTTCAATGGCGCAATAGTGTTGACCTCAAAAACGCGTCGCCACTCTTCTACGTTGGTGTTACCCAGTCCGTAACCTTTAGGACCGTAATAGCCAGCATTGTTAATCAGAATATCAATGTGCTGTATCTGAGCTGGTAGTCTGCTGGTGGCTTGGTAATCAGTGATGTCTAGTTGAATGCAGGTTAAGTTGCTGTAATGTTCTGCGAGTGCCAGTAACTCATGTGCCGATGAAGTATCACGATAGGTAGCGTAAACGGTGTGATTGTCCTTAAGGTATTGTTGAGCAAGGCTTAAACCAATGCCTCGGTTTGCTCCAGTGATAAAAATAACGCTCATGGTGATTCCTTTTCAGTTCAATTAGTTAAGTTTGATGGCTTAACACCAGAAAATCAACGGCCCACCAACTGGCCATTAGCATTCCGACAAAAATCATTACTGCTGTTGCCGAGCCACAGATCACCCCAAGGGTAAGTATTAGGTTTTTCATTACTTTCTCTGAACATACTTAAAGATAATGATAACTGTTATCATTAATTTGGGTTGTCGCCAAGCCTGATGCTGTTATGATTTTGAGAAAGATAAGCAATTAACTCGATTATGATTCCCTTAATTTACCACCCAATTTATTCGCAGCTGCCTTTACCTGAAGGTCACCGTTACCCAATCAACAAATACCAGTTGTTACATAGCACGGTTGAGGCGCTAATGGATAGCGATCCACTCTGGAAGAGTATGTTTGAAGTGTTTGAACCAAAGCCTGTGTCGGTAGAACAAGTCAAACAGGTTCACGACAGTGACTATGTCGATTTGCTTGTTTCTGGGAGTTTGCCAGCGGCGAAGATGAGACGCATTGGTTTTCCGTGGAGCGAACAGTTGATTGAAAGGACGCTCTATTCAAGCGGCGGAACCTGCTTAGCAGCTGACATGGCCATTGAGAGTGGTTTAGCCATTCACTTGAGCGGAGGCTATCACCACGCGCACCATGATTTCGGCAGCGGATTTTGTTTGTTGAATGATCTGGTGTTGGCAGCGAAGCATGCACTTACCTTTGAACAGGTTGATAAGGTGCTGATCGTAGACAGTGACGTACACCATGGCGATGGTACGGCGACACTCTGCCAAGAGAGCGATGAGATTATTACTCTGTCTTTCCACTGCGATAAAAACTTCCCTGCAAGAAAGCCATTATCGGATCTGGATGTGCCATTAAGTCGCGAAACGGAAGATGAAGAGTTTCTGCGTTGTTTTGAGCAAGTGACTAAGCTGGCGATTGCGCATCACCAACCTGATTTGATCATTTATGATGCAGGTGTCGATATCCACCAAGATGACGAGTTGGGTTACTTGAATGTATCGACACAAGGGATCTTTGAACGAGATTGCTTCATGATTAACTTAGCAAAATCAGAGTCTATCCCGATGGCGTGCGTTGTTGGGGGAGGTTATCGTACCCAGCACCAAGATTTGGTACCGATTCACATGCAGCTTTTTAAAGCAGCACTAGCAGTGAATAGTTAACCTTCTAAGTTAGGTTTTCTTCAGATACAAAAAAGCCGCTGATTTCTCAGCGGCTTTCTTTAATGTGGTGGAGGGATAGGGATTTGAACCCTAGAACCGCTATTAACGGTTGCCGGTTTTCAAGACCGGTGCTTTCGACCACTCAGCCATCCCTCCGATGCCGCGTATAATATAAGGGTGGCTTTGGCTTGTAAATACCCTTATTAACTGACTGCTTTATTTATGAACGCTTTTCGATATTTTTGTATTGAATGGCCATTTATTGTGCGCTTTTCTGATGTTTTATCGTAACCAACAATTAAAGACGGATAACTAAAAGTTAAAAGCGAACGCTAAAGAACTGCATGAATCACGAGAGTCGTGAACTAGATAGATAATAACTGGAGTCTTTGGTTGAAGCTCGGCTAGGTGACAAAGGGGGGAAGGTGAGATAACCGGGAGTCTACGTTATTAACGGCTACTTAGGTTTACTTAGTCTGAGGGGAAAGCGTAAAGAGAAGTCGTAACCCCAGATGCAAAAAAGCCGCTGATTTCTCAGCGGCTTTCTCTAATGTGGTGGAGGGATAGGGATTTGAACCCTAGAACCGCTATTAACGGTTGCCGGTTTTCAAGACCGGTGCTTTCGACCACTCAGCCATCCCTCCAGTGGCGTGAATGATATAAGGGCACGAGGATCTTGTAAACCCCTAATTTACATAAATTTGTTCTGTTGCTTGTTTTCTAGGCATTAACGGCAATAAAAAAGGGAAGCCATTGGCTTCCCTTCTTCGTTTGATGATCATTTAATCATTTTTTGCGTAGAATCGCTGTAATTCAGTGAGACCTTGCATAAGTACTGGTAAGCGAGGGCTTACATTCTTTAGTCGTTGGTAATCTTGGTCGTACAGCTTGTAGTTACCAAACTTATCTAACACCGTAGTTTGCTTATCTGTCACAAGTGCTAACTCACGAGAATCACCCGCAAGCACCCATTTTCTCTTACGCTCATCAAACAAGCTGCGGCCGCTGCTAAAGTCAGTTGGGTTTGAAGATACACCCAGTAGCTCTTGCATTAGTGTTACTGAAATATCTAAGTGGCTAGAGCGATGAGTGTACTCAGACGCTGATTTACCTGGCCAGCTGATAAACAGAGGAACCTGCAGCTGATAACGGCTGTAGTTAGAGTTTGCACCCCAGCTGTTAGTCTTGGTTTCGTTAAACTCAGTACCGTGATTAGAGGTAATGATAACTACCGTATTATCGATAAGGTCTAAGCGTTCCAACTCAGCGTAGATGGTTGCAAGTTGTGCGTCCGCTGCTTGAGCTGACTTTTGGTAATCAGCAGCAAAACGTTCTGCGGTTGTTAACGCTGAGTCTGACTCTGCTTCTGAGCTTGCAAAGTTGTCCAATGTTGTTAGCTCAATAAAGTTGAACCAAGGACGTTTAGCTTTCGGTGATTCCACCCAGTTTGACCAGGCTTGGATTGCACTGTGGTCATTAAACGTCGCTTGCTCTGACATGATTTTACGGCCTCGGAAGATGATGTCCGAGTAAAGTGCATCGTCAAAGTTGTCACCGCTGAATGCAGCAAACTTGTAATTGTGGTTATCTAATACATCCAACAGAACTGAACTCGCACCTTGAGCTTCAATACTGCTTGCGTAGCTGCTAGGAAGGCCGTAGAACAAGCCAAAAATACCAAACATGTCGTTGCTAGAACTGTAATGGTTGGTGAAATTGATCGACTGTTGTGCGAATGCGTAGCTGCTTGGCATTGATGTTTCGTTAAGAGCATCTGCGCGCAGGTTATTCACGCTCACCATCAGGATGTTCAAATCATCACTGCGGCGGTTGTACTGAATTTCTTCTAGCGGGTAGCTAACAAGGTTTACATTGCCTTTGTTCGCTTCTAAACGCTCTAGATATTCTTCACGGTCTAACAGACCATGTTTCTCCATAAAGCTTTTCGCTGTCATTGGGTAAGACAGTGGGAAGTTCGCTTTTTGGCTCGTAATTGGGTTATAGAAGTACGCATCAGCCCACATGTAAGTCAGGTGGCTACTGATGAAACACAAGAAGAAGACGGCGGTAATTGGACGACCGATGTGTTTATGAGAAAGTTTACGCTGCTTACGCCAAACCCATTCAGATAGGCCAAGCTGCAATAAGAAAATAAGCGGCATAACAATGAAGAGGTGCTGCAAATCAGACGTAAATGCAGATTCCTCTCCACTGAATAAAACCTCCCACACGACAGGCGTCAGGTGGAGGTTTATATTTTGATACGTTTGAGTATCAATCAACAGGACAGTTAAACCTATGGTCGCAAAGCAAACGGCAACCAAACGTAATAACTTCCTAGACGGAAGAATAAATGTGAGCGGGAACAGCACTAATAGATAGAGCGCAAATACCAAAAAGCCGAAATGACCAACCCATGAAGCAGCCAAGTAGAATTGACCCAGCAGGGTTTCTGGCCAAGCAGATTGAGTGATATAACGAGTACCAATCAACATCGCAGCAATGATGTTGAAAAATGCAAACCAGTGACCCCAACCAACCAGTCGAGATACACGATCGCTATATGAGTTTGCGCTGTCTACCATTTATAATTCTTTTATCCGTCAATCAAATTTAGTGAGACTTTTTATCTTCAAGAGAAGAAATTAAAGCCTCGGCAAATTTTTCAGCAATTCCTTTGCGTTGTGAAGCAGCAACGTTCTGATTTAAGACATTGGTTGCGATATTTCCAGCGATCATCAGTGAAAGTTCTGGTGAAGCTTTGTGCTTAGATAGTACAGCACCTACTTCAGCTAGGATTTTTTCAACTTGTTCATCTGTGTATTTAGATATAATCGGCATAAGGACTCTAATAATGATAGTAAAAGCGGCTTATGATAACCTACTATGCACGACAACTGAAACCTGAACGGTAATATTTTCACTATGAGCCTTCACCTTTCCAACGTAATTTTACATCAGCTGAGCAAGAACGATCAGGAAGAACTGATTGTTAACTATCGTGCTGAATCTCTAGAAAACGATGCTTCTTCTGAAAGCCTAGTTGCTGAACTTCATCGTGTTTTTAACTCAAAAGCAGGCAAAGGGTTTGGTTCTTTCAAATCTGACAGCGAATTCCAACAGTGGTTGCATCAACTTCGTGCTAGTGAGACAAACTTTTACGATTTTTCTCAAAAGAGTGCGCAACGTCTAAAAGACGAGCTTTCAAAATACCCATTTGCTGATGAAGGCACCTTGGTAATGGCTGAATATCAGTCACTTGCAACTGACTACCTTTTCATTGGTCTACTGCCTTCAAACCAAAGCTTGAAGGTAACAGAAGGGCTAGATATCAGTGCGACTGACTACTTAGATATCTCTAAAATGGACATCGCAGCTCGCTTAGATCTTTCTACTTACGAGACAGACAAAGAGTCAAACCGTTACCTAACGTATATTAAAGGACGTGTTGGTCGTAAAGTGGCCGACTTCTTCTTAGATTTTCTTCAAGCGGAAGTAGGTCTGGATGCAAAACTGCAAAACCAGGTGCTGATGCAAGCGGTAGAAGATTTTGTTTCTGATTCTAAATTAGAGAAAGAGGAAGCTATCAGCTACAAAAAGCAGGTTGCTGATTACTGTAACGAGCAGTTAAAAGCGGGTGATGAGGTTCAAGTGCGTGAACTGTCTGGCGAATTACCAGCAAGCACAGATGGCACCAGCTTCTTTGACTATACTAGTGAGCAAGGCTACGAGTTAGAAGACAGCTTCCCTGCAGATCGCGCAACTATGCGTAAACTAACAAAATTTGTTGGTGCTGGTGGCGGTTTGAATGTTAGTTTTGATAGTCTGCTTCTAGGCGAGCGTATCTTCTATGATCCGGAGACAGATACACTAACGATTAAAGGCACACCGCCAAACTTACGTGACCAACTGACTCGTAATAAGTCATAGTACGAAGTGAATAGGTAAGCGGCAGTAGGATGCTGTCGCTTGTTTTTGTGCTTTGTGTCTTCGCCATAGCAATAATGGCTTCAAGTTAACACGCACAAGGAATATAGATGGAACAATCAGTAGCAAAGCCCACTCGCTTTAATAAACCAGCCACTTTCTTAGTTGTGATTTTGGTTCTGTGGCTACTTCCTTCATTGGCACTTCTCAACCTAAGCCGTTCCTACACAAACTCTCTTGCTCAAATTGAAGAGCTAGGTATTCGCGTTAACGAATTAAGACAGTCACTCTATTTCTCGGAACCACTTCGCGTCTCACGCATCAATGAGTTAGCTCTTGATGCTCAATTAGTATATTCGATTCGACTTCAGATCGAATCCGACTTCCAAAACGCACTTTTTCGACCTGACGTAAACCAACTGCTTTATGTCGCAGACCAGTTCTTGGACAAATTTGATGAGTTCATTCCAATCGAAAGTCAGGTTCAAGAGATTGTCGATAACATCAAGCTTTTACGTGCAGACAAGCAGTTATCTCCCAAGTTAAAACCGTTGCTAAATGAATTTGGTGTAGTGGTGTTTGAGGCGATGTACTCAGACAGCCAAAGCTCATCGGCGACTTACCGAGCTTTTGATTCTATTCTCGAGAAATCTTACAAGTTGAAAACGCCAGAGCAAGACGCGATTCAACAACTACTGGCTGATGCTTCCGCATTGCTCGTAGATTACGCACAACTGAATTTCTTAGTCGATAAGATTAAGCAGAACTCGGTGAACAAGCAGATCATTAAGTTAGAGTCAGAATATCATGAGCGCCAGTTTAATTTGCTGGTCGCAATGTTAGGTCTGAGCTTGGCTGCTATGGTCGCTTTGATTGTTTGGAGCGCGAGAAAGGCCTCTTCGCAATTTTCAGCTGACCAGAATACCTCTCCTGAACCTAGCGAAGAAAAGGTTGTTCAATTCTCTGATAAGGATGCGGAGCTGTTTTCAGAAAGCAGCGGTGATTCTTCTCCTTTGGCAACCGAGCAGCACGAGACTAAACAAGAAGTACCAGAAACGGTAGTGAACGAGCCATCAGACTATCTACAGCAACAACAGCAACAGAATATGAACATTGAAAATCAACTAAATACGATTGAGACGCCAACAGCTGAGCGACACGTTGCAAGCGTGACGGATTCGAAACCAGCGATTGATATTGAAGAGATGCTCGAAACACTCGATGGCGATGCAGAGTCGGTTGAATTGTTGCTTGGAGTGTTTGTCCAAGATCATGCCGACGACTATGAGAAGTTTAAAGCGCTACTGATTAAAGATGAGAC
>NZ_MCYD01000969.1:0-2798 GCF_002876325.1 Vibrio sp. 10N.261.52.A1 | reverse complement strand
GGAAAAGAGAACGTGTCACAAGAAGCTATCAATTAGATAAAGAACGATATTCTATGATTAGTTTGATCTTGCTTCAATTTTTGAGGGGTGTTTGTGGCAGGGATTGCGAACGGGATCTCTAATTTATTTAGTTTTATCAGAGAGATATCGGCCGTACAATTTGCACGGCCGATACTTGAAATTAGATGTATAATTTCGCTAGGTCAGAAGGCTCAAGCTCTTTGCCTTCTAGAGATTCGTTCCAGTTTACACCTACTAGTACGCCATCTTCAGCAAGAGTTAGTAGCCAATCTTCGACAAAGATGTCTAGTGGAATTTCTAGTACTTCAAAGTCAGCCCACTCTTCAACGTTGTGAGTTTGAGCATCTTCTTTTGAAGACCAGAAAGGCATCACTTCGCTGTTTTCGAATTCACTTGAGTCACATGCTAGCCAACCTTCTTCGTTGCGAAGGCCCCATACCAGTTTAGTTTCTTGTGTTTCAGAAACGAAAAGTTCTAGATTTGCTTGAGTATCAGCTGTTAGTTTGCTCATGGATTAATTCTCTATGTTGATAACGTGGCAAGATTAACATTATAGACGGCTTAGGTACATGCTATTCAAGGAATTATCATGGTACTGAAACGTTAACTTAAGATAACGTTTCAGTACGGTTAGGCCCGACGATAGTTACTTCTTAATCTTAGTAAAGATGTGCCACTCTTCTTTGATATTTCCTTTAAACCCAGCCACAGAAGCAACGACTTTACGGTGAAGTGCGTGGTTGATTTCGGTGTCATTGCTACTGAACTCAACATCACCATGGCCAACGATGTTGACTCTAGAGGGTTGAATGCCGTTGCTGATAAGTGCACGTCTAACGTTGGCAGCACGCTCTTTTGACAGCATTAGATTGTGCTCGGCATTACCCACCTTACTAGCGTAACCTTGCAATTCAATGGTGGTGCTTTCGTAACGCTTCAAAAAGGCAGCCATCTGGCGTATCTGGTTAAGGAAAGCAGGGTTAATTTCTGTAGAGTTATTAGCGAAGAGTATATGGAGCTCTTTTTTCTCCGACGACTCGAAATATGAACCACAACCGTCGTTATCTATTTCTGCACCAATCTGCGTATCGGCACACAAATCACGCGCATTGATTACGCCATCGTTGTCGTCATCTTGTAGATCGTAAATTTGAGTGACAGGCGGAAGCGCACGATACTCAAATTCATCCTCATTGATGTCAGCTAAAGCATGGGTAGATACAACCATGAAGCAAAACGATAAAACTGTGTTTGTTAGCTTCATTAATATTCCACCTTTTCATTCCATTCTTCAGGGATCTCAACTCGCAAACCAGTAAGTAGATTGCCAGTTGCGTTCATTACGCGATATTTGGCGTATTGCTCATCATACTTGGCATCTAAATAGCCTTTACGAGCTTCAAACAATTCATTCTCGGTGTTCAGCAAATCGAGAAGGGTACGCTTACCGATGCGATACTGCTTCTCATAGGAAATAACGGTATCTGATGCCGAGTCAACGTGATCAGATAGAAACTCTTTTTGTTGAACAGTGAGGTCAAGCGCACTCCAGGAAAGGCGCAAACTCTCTTCGACATTGCGATAAGTGCTTTCACGAAGATCTTTGGCTTTATTCAGTTGGTAGGCTGCACTCTCAGCGCGGTCTTGATCTGAACCACCGTTATAAAGGTTGTACCTTAGGCGAACCATTGCAGAGAATTCATCACTACTGCCTTCTGTACCACCGGCATCATCACGCCAGGTTTGAGCGGCCTCAAAAGACACTGTTGGGTAGTTAGTGCTTTTTGATTGCTTATATTGAAACTTTGCAGAGTCAACGTCGGCTTGCGCTATCTTGATGACCGGATGTTGATTGAATGCTTTTGCTAGTGCGCCATCGATTGTGTATGGAATAGCGCCGGCATCAGCACGAGGGAAGGTGAGTCCTAGTGGAGATTGACCAACAAGTCGCTTGAATTGAGTATGAGTATCAAAAAGGTTATTTTGAGCTGCGAGTAGGTTGCCATGTGCTTTTGCAATACGAGCTTCTACTTGAGACATATCTGCTGTCGAACCAATCCCAGATTCGACGCGTTTACGAATATCGCTGTATATCTCTTTGTGCGTAGCGAGGTTGCTTTCAGAAAGTGATAGCACTTCATAGGCCTTCACTGCGTCGAGGTAGACCTTAGTTACTTCTAATGCGATGTCTTGCGCGTTAGACAGTAATTGATAGCGAACAGACTCAGCGTCTGCTGCAGTACGGTCGATATCATTTGATGTGTTTGAGCCATCCCATATCAATTGGGTTAACGTAATTGTCGCTTCTTTGCGAGTGAGGTCAGTTGTATCGGCGTTCGTGGCAAGGTCCGTGTGCTCATAACCAATACCTCCATCTAAATCGATACTTGGTCGGTAGGCTCCCCCAGATGCATCATTCAAGTAACGTTTACTAATATACTCGTTGTAAGCACTTTTGATTTCAGGGTTACTTTCTAAAGTAAATGCTACAGCCTGCTCTAAGGTTTGTGCGCCAGCCGGCAAACTCAGCGCTATCGCTAATCCTAATGTTGTTGCTTGAATGCAATTCAATTTTCATCTCCCCAAATGGACTGACACCGAAATATGAGCTTTACTTGATAAAGACACAAAATTTAGGTGAACCGCCAAAAAAATAACGTTCGCTCTAGAAGCTGCCGTAAATGGTTGTAAATTTGTTAACCGATCGCTGTGCGTTTTATTGTTGTTTTTGGGCACTTAAATCTTATATCAATATTCTAATTATCTTTCGCTAACAC
>NZ_MCYD01000968.1:0-2822 GCF_002876325.1 Vibrio sp. 10N.261.52.A1 | reverse complement strand
GAATAGCGAGAGTGCGAATTGAAAAAAAACGCTAACTGAGGGTTAGCGTTTTTTAGTTTCTAGAGCTTGCAATCGAGCTGCTAGAAAGCTTGAGAAGCATTCATTGGTTAAGCCGAGAAATGCTCAGGGTTCACAAATGGGATCAGCGCTAAGATTAACGCTTGGTGATAGACCGAGCTACGTGAAAGCTGGTTATGTGTCAGTAAACCAATCGCTCCACCTTTTTGTTTGATATTGTCAGTACCAAACACTTCATCCATCACATCCCCAAGTTCGTTAGCGTGTTGTAGCTTTTCAAGAACGGCGGGTGGCAGCATCAGGCTTGCCGAGCGAGATTCTCCACGTTGACCATTTGATTCAATCACCATCCAAGCAAAGGTGACACCGCCTTCGATTCCCGCTTCTAACCCGACATAGAAATCCGCATTAGGTTGCTGTTGTGTTGCATTGTGCACACGGTTCACAGCACCTTGATAGGTTTCATCATTACTCATAGGCTGATCGGCAACACCACTTGGCACACTTACACCCGTGAACTCAAACTCGGTGTTGGGAAATGCAGAGACAAAAGCACTTTTGACAGCATTGATCTTAGCGGGGTTTAGCGAGGCGATGATGACAGATTTCATGTGTTCGATTCTTATAGTCGGTTGATTCAGTTGGTACGTGTTAATCGTTCTGTTGCTGCTTAAATCGCTGTTGGTGTTCTTGATACCAGTCACTCAGCTCATTGAGAGGCATAGGCTTACCAAAGTAGAAACCTTGCAGCATGTCGCAATGCGCGTCTTGTAGCCATTGGTGCATCTCTTTGGTTTCGATACCTTCAGCAGTCACGGTTTTACCTTGAGCGTGACACAGTCCGATCACGGGTTTAACTATGTTCTGATTATCTGTTTCGATCAAGGCTTCCAAGAAACCTTTATCCAATTTGATTTTTTGCGTCGGGTACTCAACCAATTGAGTTATGGATGTGTAGCCCGAACCAAAATCATCAATAGCTAATCGGTAGCCCATTCGAGCGAGTTCGTTGAGTAGCGGAAAGCCATGCGAATTTGAATAGAAGGTCTCGGTGATTTCAAAATCAATCAAGCTTGGTGGAATACCATTAATCTTGGCATGTTGCTCAATGAAATCTGCGAGGTGCGTAGTCTCTATCCCAGCGGAAGACAGGTTAATGGACAGCTGAATTGAGTGATCAAATTGAGCCTGAAGCTGATGGAAAGAAGCAAAGGCATTCTCGATAACCCAGCGATCGACAAGTTCGAATAATCCAGTTTGCTCAGCAATAGGAATAAACTCATTGGGAGCTACTGTACCAAGCAGTTCTGATTCCCAGCGTAGCAGAACTTCTACTCCAATTACTTGGCTTCCTGCAGCATCCATATATGGCATATAAACGAGTTTAAACTCTTCATCAAAGTTCTGATCTCTCAGAGCCCGTTCAATATTGGCTTGACGTTGAATGGTTTTATCCAAGTCTAACGAGTAATCCGCGAACTGATTCTTACCAGCATGTTTCGCTTGGTACATGGCGGTGTCAGCGTTTGAGAGTAGTTTCTCGATGGTATGTCCATCATTTGGATAGGTCGCGATACCAATACTCACTGTTATTGGAAAGCTTCCTGAGTCGGTGATGAACCCTTTTTGTAGTGGAGCTAGTAACTTTTCAGAGAATTGATGCGCAATATTATCGGCATTCGCTGGGGCATTGATATAGATAACAAACTCATCGCCCGACAAGCGTGCAGGCATGCAGTGAGCGCTGTCGCTCTGTTGAAAAAAGTCACATAAAGCGGTGATGCGCTCTGCAAAAGAAACCAGTATTGAATCCCCAATCTGGTGTCCGTATTTGTCGTTCACAAACTTAAAGTTGTCTAAATCGAGATAGAGTACCCAGGTATTGTTTTTCGAGTCAGGGGCTGGCAGAGACTGTTGCACAAACGACTGAAATTGAAGTCGATTGGGGATTTGCGTTAGCTGGTCATTCTCTGCCAACACTTTGGTCTGTTGGTAGGTATTATCGAGCTCTTGGTACATGTCATAAAAACGTTGTGACAAGCGGCCTAATTCATCATTGGTACCTAAGCGCTCAATGTTCTTTCTTTGTTTTTTTTCGACCTGTTGCAGCTGCTTATCCAAGCGCGTGATTGGATTAATCACACAGCGGGATAAAAGCATGAGCAATAAGCCCACACTGACAAAGGCAGACAGAGCAAAAGACACGCTGAGCTCATTCCAGATGGATTTGAGTTTGTTGTCCAACAAAAAATGAGCGGGATCGAGTGTTGCGTAAAACTCAGGCCCTAGCTTTACTGACTGAGTTAAGCCATTTCCTAGGGATATCGGCTCATCGGTAAAGAAAAGGCTAGTTTGATAGTCAAACTCTATCTGTTTTCGTAGTGAATTAAACTTATCGAGAGAAACAGATACGACGAGAAAAAACACATCGTTGAGTTGTTCGCTTATCGGAGCGGAAACGCTCTTTTTATCGAGTACTTCATAGTGAACAAGCACACCTTCACCCTGCGAGTTTTGGATGTAGTCAGTACCCGAAGTTGCTCGTTTTTCTTGGTATTGATGCTCAACGAACTCTAAGACTTTAGGGTCCATCTCTGCAAAGGGATCACGGCTATTTTCGGCGTAGTAGCTGACGGTACCATCGCCGTCGAGAAGAGCAAGGCCAGTAAAGCTATCGTCGCCATCTTGTAATAACTTTATCGTCTCGTGTAGATCATCAATGAGTGCGAGCTCTTGGCTAGGGTTCTCTTCGGCCAAGAAGAAGCGTTTAATCATGTCACTTTTAGTCAGCGCATAAGAATAGC
>NZ_MCYD01000967.1:0-11312 GCF_002876325.1 Vibrio sp. 10N.261.52.A1 | reverse complement strand
CTTTAGTGCTCTTCCCTTTTTTGTATTTAAAACAATGACGACTAGTCGGCTAAATATTTCCCTTCTGCAACTTGCCAGAATGCTCGAATTAGAGGGTTATCTAGCTGTGCTCGCTTACAACATACGCCTAACTCAAATGGCTTGATGGGCTCTATCTTTAAGCGGCTAACCTTATCTCTTACTGGACTGTTGTTTATGACCACATCAGGTGCGATGCCAACTCCACACCCTAGTGCCACCATACTTACAATCGCCTCATGGCCAGAAACTTGCGCGTATATGTTGGGTTTTATCTTCATCTTTTTAAACCATGCATTGGCTCGTTCACGCGCTGTACCCGCTTCAGGGATGATAAAAGGCACTTCATTCCAGTTTGGCTTGTCGGATTGTAGTTGTTGACCAAAACTACTGACGCCAGATGGGATGATGACAGATAGTGGTATATCACTAATGGTTTCGAATTCTAATCTTGAAGGGAGGATGTCTGGTTTCGCTGAAATCGCGATGTCTGCTTCGTCATTTAATATCTTATCGATAGACTGAGCAGGGTCGCCTGTAGAAAGCTTGAACTCGATATATGGGTGAATGGCTCTGAATTCGGTAATTAGCTCAGGAAGATGGCTATAGCTTGCAGTCACGGAGCAAAATATCCTGATCTCCCCCTTTAACTCTTGTTCACCGCCTTTTAGGTGAAGGTTATATTGCTGCCACTCTCCAACAATACTCAACGCTACTGGCAATAGGTGTTTTCCTGCCGGAGTGAGATCAACGCTGCGGTTGTCCCTGATAAGCAGTTCCTGTCCTGTTTCTTCCTCAAGCTTTTGTATCTGACGGCTCAGTGCAGAAGGGCTGACATGCATGGCTGCAGCGGTTTTGCTGAAACTCTTGCTATCACATAAATGTATAAATAATTGTAGAGATTTTATGTTCATGTTCTGTGATCGTTTCCATGTTGCATTTATTGCAATAACTAATTGTGAATATATCACTTTCAGCAACGGAATGTCTGTTTTAGTATGAAGTCATTCGATAGAGAGATATCGACCTTACGGACTTATTTTTAAAGGAGTGCCTCAAATGGCTAACTATTTCAATACATTAAACCTTCGTGAACAACTAGACCAACTAGGTCGTTGCCGCTTCATGGATCGTGAAGAATTTGCGACAGAAGCTGAATACCTTGAAGGCAAGAAAATCGTAATTGTTGGTTGTGGTGCTCAAGGCCTTAACCAAGGTCTAAACATGCGTGATTCAGGCCTAAACGTGGCTTACGCTCTACGTCAGGCGGCGATTGACGAGCAACGTCAGTCTTACAAAAACGCAAAAGAGAACGGATTTGAAGTAGATAGCTACGAGAAGCTGATTCCTGAAGCGGATCTAGTAATCAACCTAACTCCAGACAAACAACACACTAACGTAGTTGAAACAGTCATGCCTCTAATGAAAGAAGGCGCTGCACTAGGTTACTCACACGGCTTCAACGTAGTTGAAGAGGGCATGCAAATCCGTAAAGACCTGACCGTTGTAATGGTTGCACCTAAGTGTCCAGGTACTGAAGTACGTGAAGAGTACAAGCGTGGTTTTGGTGTTCCAACACTAATCGCTGTTCACCCAGAGAATGACCCTAAGGGTGAAGGTTGGGATATCGCTAAAGCTTGGGCTGCTGGTACAGGTGGTCACCGCGCAGGTTGTCTAGAGTCTTCTTTCGTTGCTGAAGTTAAATCTGACCTTATGGGTGAGCAAACAATCCTTTGTGGCATGCTACAAGCTGGTTCTATCGTATCTTACGAGAAGATGGTTGCTGACGGTATCGACCCAAGCTACGCAGGTAAGCTTCTACAATACGGTTGGGAAACGATCACTGAAGCGCTTAAGTTTGGTGGCGTAACTCACATGATGGACCGTCTATCTAACCCAGCTAAAATCAAAGCATTTGAGCTTTCTGAAGAGCTAAAAGACCTAATGCGTCCGCTTTACAACAAGCACATGGACGACATCATCCAAGGCGAATTCTCTAGCACTATGATGGCTGACTGGGCGAACGACGATGCGAACCTACTAGGCTGGCGCGAAGAGACAGGCGAAACAGCATTCGAAAATTACCCAGCTTCTGATGTAGAAATCTCTGAGCAAGAGTACTTCGATAACGGCATCCTACTTGTTGCTATGGTTCGTGCGGGTGTTGAGCTAGCGTTCGAAGCAATGACAGCATCTGGCATCATCGATGAGTCTGCATACTACGAGTCTCTACATGAGCTTCCACTAATCGCGAACACGGTTGCTCGTAAGCGCCTATACGAAATGAACGTTGTAATCTCTGATACTGCTGAATACGGTAACTACCTGTTCGCTAACGTTGCAACACCACTACTACGTGAGAAGTTCATGCCTTCAGTAGCAACAGACGTAATCGGTCGCGGTCTAGGTGAAGTATCTAACCAAGTAGATAACGCTAAACTAATCGAAGTTAACGAAGCTATCCGTAACCACCCAGTTGAGTACATCGGTGAAGAGCTACGTAGCTACATGAGCGACATGAAGCGCATCGCAGTAGGTGGCTAATCTCTTAACTCGATAACATCGAACAAATTTAAAGAGCTCCAAAAACTGGAGTCATAAATAAAAAACACAACACCTAATTAAAAGGCTTGGTCGCCGTTGACCAAGCTTTTTTTGTTTATTGGGAAGATGTATCGTGACTCGGAGTGTTGTTAGGAGTCTAGACCGAAAAACTCGAGTGCATAAAAAAGGGCTGACGTTTTCACGTCAGCCCTTTTAACTTTGCTCGCTTGCGTGCTTACTTGTCTGCAAGCTTAGCTTCTAGCTCTGCAAGCTTTTGTTCCATTTCAGTCAGCTTTTGACGAGTGCGCAGTAGTACTTGAGTTTGAACATCAAACTCTTCACGGCTTACAACATCTAGTTTGTTTAGCTGGCCTTGGATAACTTGGCGAACTTTCTGGTCTACGTCTGAACCTAGTTCTTTCACTGGCTGAGGCATAGAGTCGTGGATCTGCTTAGCAATTTGCTCTAGTTTTTTTGGATCAAACATATCGATTAAAACTCCTGACTATTTATCACTATTCTATTTAATCACATCTAAGATGTCGCCTATCGCGTATAAAAAAAGGCCACCGAAGTGGCCTTTTTGATTGTTTTACGACTTAGCGATTACTTGTTGTCTGCTAATTCTCTGTGCGCTGCTTTTGCTTCATCAACGCGAGCTAGTTTTTCTAGGTCTTTGTCTTCAACAAACACAGGAAGAGGCTTGTGTTTTTCAGCTAGGTAGCTGTAAATCACAGGCAGTACAAACAGCGTAAAGATAGTACCAATCGCCAGACCTGCAACGATAACAATACCGATACTGAAACGCTGAGCTGCACCTGCACCACTTGCGTACATCAGTGGGATTAGACCCGCGATCATCGCAGCTGTTGTCATCAGGATTGGACGAAGACGAACCTTCGCAGCTTCCATTACCGCTTCAATACGAGTCTTGTGGTGATGCAACTGTTCTTCTTTTGCAACCTCACAGATCAAGATACCGTGCTTAGTAATCAGGCCGACCAAGGTTATCAAACCTACTTGCGAGTAGATGTTCATCGTTGCCGCACCCCAAGCTAGAGCAATTAGGGCACCACAGATCGCCAGTGGTACCGATACCATGATAACCAATGGATCTTTTAGAGATTCGAACTGAATCGCTAGTACCAAGAAGATGATTGCTAACGCTAGACCAAAGGTTGCGTAAAGTGCGCTACCTTCTGTTACGTATTGACGTGCTTCACCCATGTAATCGTGGTTGTAGCCACTTGGTAGCTTGTTCGTTGCCGTATCTTCAAACCATGCAATCGCATCACCCATTGCAGCGCCTGGAGCCGGTACTGCACCGATCGTAGCTGAATTCAATTGGTTGAAGTGAGGAAGAGAGCGAGGCTCTGCCACAACATCAATCGTAATTAAACTGCCCAGTGGCACCGCTTTACCATCCGCAGCACGTACATAGTAGTTATTCATCGATTCAGGGTTCAAACGGAACTTACGTTCTACTTGAGGGATAACCTCATAAGAACGACCGTTTAAGTCGATACGGTTTACGTAGCCATCAGACATCATAGTACCAAGTGTGATACCAATATCTTGCATGGTCACACCGTATGCGCCCGCTTTGTCTTTATCGATGTGCACTTTCATCGTTGCTGAGTCGTAGTTCAGATCAAGATCTGAGTAAACGAACAGCGGGTTCGATGCTACATCCGCTAAAATGTCAGTAGTGATTTGGAACAAGCTCTCAAAACTGTTTGGTGTTGTAATAACAAACTGAATTGGAAGACCTGAACCTGCACCTGGTAGTTCTGGCATTTGGAATGCAGTTACCGCCATTCCCGGAACATCTTTAACTAAACCACCAACGCGGTTTGCTACGTCTGATTGGCTCGCCTCACGCTCACTCCATGGAACCATAGATGCGATACCAAACGCTTGGTTTGCATTCGGCACACCGGTAAACACCTGTGCGTACGCTACTTCTGGTTGATCAGACAGAATCGTGTTTACGCCGTTCATGGTATTTTGCATGAAGTCTAAGTTCGCATTTGATGGTGCTGTACCCATCAGCATGATTACACCTTTATCTTCAGAAGGTGCTAACTCACTTGGGATAAACTTAAACAGCATCGGCAAGCTGGCAAATACGATAACCGCAAAGCCAATGAATACCGGGCGATGGTTCATTACCGCACCAAGCATACGCTCGTAACGGTTAGTCATACCATCCAGTACGCTATGTACCTTTTGTTCAAACTTGCTTGGTTCTGCGTGAGCTTTCAGCATTTTTGAACACATCATTGGCGACAGCGTTAATGCCACGATACCGGATACAAATACTGAACCCGCTAGGGTTAGCGCGAACTCTTTAAATAGCGAGCCTGTGATACCACCCATCATCGCGATAGGAGCGTATACTGCGCCTAGCGTTAACGTCATTGCAATAACTGGTACCGCGATTTCACGCGTACCGATGATTGCAGCACGGAAAGGGGACTCCCCGAGCTTGATATGTCGGTCGACGTTCTCAAGTACTACGATTGCATCATCTACCACCAGACCGATGGCGAGTACCATTGCCAGTAGTGTCATCAGGTTCCAAGAGAAGCCCATCGCCTGCATTACCATTGCCACACCAATCAAAGACAGTGGGATAGTAACGATAGGGATAAGAACTGCACGGAACGAACCAAGGAACAAGGTGATTACAACCAGTACGATTAATGCTGCTTCAAGGATGGTCTTGATAACCTCTTGAATCGATTCGTTAATCGCAATCGTCGAGTCATACATTACGTTCATTGAGATGTTACTTGGTAGGTTCTTCTCTAGCTGAGGAAGAAGCTCAAGAACATCGGCAGCAATGTTGATAGGGTTAGCACTTGGTGCCGCGTTAATTGCTGCAACAACCGCTTCCTGACCGTTCGCACTTGCACGGTACACGTCGTGGCTTTTCTCTAGAGAAACCTTAGCAATGTCAGATAGACGGATGATTTCGCCTTCACCGCTACGAACTACAAGATTCTCTAACTCTTCAACGTTAGATACCTGGGTATCAGCACTGCCATTGTAGAGAACGAACTCACCGGTTGCCTGACCCGTTGCCGATTGGTAGTTGTTGGCATTCAGTACCGACATCACATCGCTAGCGGTTAGATCGACTGCAGCCATTTTTGACGGGTCTAGCCATACGCGTAGTGCGTATTTCATACCACCGTATAGGTCAACTTTCGATACACCGTTTACCGTAAATAGTTGCGGGTTGATTACACGCTCTAGATAATCGGTAATTTGGCTCGACACCAACTCATCACTAGTAAAACCAATGTAGAGTACCGCCGTTGTTGAACCGGTCGACATGGTTACGGTTGGATCTTCCGCTTCTTTTGGAAGCTGAGAACGAACCGAGTTTGTCTTGGCCAGTATGTCAGACAGCGCTGCATTCGGGTCGGTGTTCAACTTCATGTTAACGGTAATCGTAGAGCTACCGAGTACAGAAGATGAAGTCATATAATCGATGTTATCCGCTTGTGCCACAGCCTGTTCGAGGGGCTGGGTGATAAAGCCTTGGATAAGATCGGCACTTGCACCGTAGTAACTCGTGGTCACGGTTACGACGGTATTCGTCATTTCAGGGTATTCACGCACCTGCATTTTGAAGATTGCTTGTAAGCCAAGCAGCGCAATCAAAAAGCTGATGGATACCGCTAGAACTGGACGTTTAATAAAAACATCAGTAAAGCGCATTGTGCCTCCGGTTACAGCATAGGTGTTTCAGATGGTGGTGTGATTGCATCACTTTCCACAACCTTAACTTTGGCACCGTTACTTAGACGTACTTGGCCAGAAGTCACAACGGTATCGCCCGCTTTCACACCTTCAAGGATGTGTGCGATATCAGCGGTACGTTCACCTACTTTTACAACATGTTGAGTAACGCGTTGAACGCCGTCTTCTTCAGTTAGGATGTAAACATTGTCGCCGTATAGAGTGAAAGTAATCGCTGTTTGAGGCAGAGTTACTTGGTTCTCTAATTTAGGCAGAATGATGTTAGCGCGAGCGAACATACCGCTACGAAGCTTGCCATCATTGTTTGGAATGTCTGCTTGAACTTGAATAAGACCACTTTGCACGCTTACTGCAGGTTCAATTGCGCTGATAGAGCCCTCAAATGGGATTTCAGGGTAAGCGTCAACGAAGATATCAACTGCTTGACCCACACTGATGCGAGAGATGTCAGTTTGAGAAACCGTGAAGCGTAGGCGCATAACACTGGTGTCTTCTAGACGAACAATATCAGTACCTGATTGTAAGTATTGGCCTAGGTAAACATTGCGGATACCAACGGTACCATCGAATGGTGCGCGAATTTCGCGACGATCGATAGACGCTTTTAGACTTTCAATATCAGCTGAAAGAGAGAAGTAGTTAGCTTCTGCTTCATCGTAAGCTTCTTTAGAGATAGAGCCTTTCTTGAATAGACCCTGGTAACGCTTGTACTTAGCTTTTGCTGCAGGTAAGCGAGCTTCAGAACTTTTAAGGTTCGCTTTCTCTACGTCTGAATCAAGGCGAACGAGTAGTTGATCGCTCTTAACTTCAGTACCTGACTCAAAAGAAATTTGGTCGATTACACCGCTAGTTTCGTTTGCTAGCGTGACACCTTGGTTTGGTTCAATGAAGCCGATAGCTTCAATCACCGGAACCCAATCGATCGGCTGAACTTCAGTAACCGTTACTGGAAACTCTGGTTCAGGGCGGTTTGCCATGTACTCAGCAATTTTTTGTTGTTTGAACATGTTGAACCCAATAACGCTGCCGAAAAGTAATACAGCGATGAGTAACATGAAGAAAGTCCACTTTTTCATTATGGTCAAAACTCCGATCTAGTGTTTAATTATTGCATCCCAACTGGCTTCTATTGCAGCTTCTAGTGCTGCCTCATCGAGTTGGTAAAATCCTAAAGAATGCTTTCGCGCTAGAGATACACTAGCCGCTAAGCTCAAGCCGCTTAATACTTCATTATGCAGCGGTTTAAACAATCCTTGCTCTTTACCCTCATTAAATAGCAGCTCAACTTGGGCAAACATTTTTCGTTCAAGTTCCCTGAAGTTTAGGCTATTTGTGATGGGTAGAGAGTCATACTGAACTCGATTTTTAATCGCAGCTAAGTTCGTTCCCGCTAAGTTCCATATGTTGAGCCACATGGTTCTGTAGCGTTGCTTTATTGGATCCGAATCATTAACTCCGTCTTGTACAGCATCTGCTACTCGTTGTGTTACGAGCACTCGAACGTCATCGATCAAGTGATCCTTATCATCAAAGTAGCGATAGATAGTGCCTGCAGCCACTCCCGCTTCTTTTGCTAGTTTTTGCATTGAGAGGCCTTGAAAACCGACCTCAGCAATTAGCTTCTCTGCTGCAGAAAGTATTTGTTGGCGTTTATCCTGAGGTGCATGAGTAGTCATATTTACATCACCGATGAATGAACGTTCATTCATTATAGCCTAAGAACCATACACATGTGCAACAAAGTTTTGCATAAATGACGTAAAATTCTTGTAGAAGAGAACGTAGCATTCGTGATGTTGCAGCATTATTATAGGCGCGCAACCAATTCGACCTTGTAAGAATAGATAGAGAATCAAATGAAACTGAACCCAAGACAAGATGAAGCCGTGAAGTATGTTTCAGGCCCCTGCTTAGTATTAGCGGGCGCTGGATCAGGCAAGACACGTGTTATCACTAATAAAATTGCTTATTTGGTTCAGGAGTGTGGCTACAAGGCGCGTAACATCGCGGCAGTGACCTTTACCAATAAAGCAGCGCGTGAGATGAAAGAACGTGTAGGGCAAACCTTAGGTAAAGGAGAAGCGAAAGGACTTATCGTTTCTACGTTCCACACTATGGGCTTGACCATTATTCGTCGCGAGTACAAAGCGCTGGGCTTAAAAGCAGGCTTCTCTCTGTTTGATGACCAAGACCAGTTAGCCCTATTAAAAGAGCTAACTGAAAGACAAATCGATGGCGATAAAGATTTATTGCGTGCATTGATGAGTGCGATTTCGAATTGGAAGAATGACATGCTGACGCCAGACCAGGCGAAAGCGCGCGCTCAAGGTGAGCAAGAGCAGTTGTTTGCGTTCTGCTTCGAGATGTATCAAAAGCAGATGAAGGCTTACAACGCCCTCGACTTTGATGATTTGATTGCACTACCGGTACTATTGCTTAAAACCAATCAAGAAGTGCGCGAACGTTGGCAGTCACGTATTCGCTACCTACTTGTGGACGAATACCAAGATACCAATACCAGCCAGTACGAATTGGTTCGTCTACTGGTTGGAGAGCGTGGTCGTTTGACGGTAGTAGGTGACGATGACCAATCTATTTACTCATGGCGTGGTGCGAAGCCGCAGAACCTGGTGTTGCTAGGTGAAGACTATCCTAACCTTCGCCTGATCAAGCTAGAGCAAAACTACCGCTCAACCAGTCGAATCTTGCGTGCAGCGAACATCTTGATCGCCAATAACCCGCACGTGTATGAGAAGTCTCTATTCTCTGAGATCCCAGACGGCGAAAAGCTCAAGGTATTGAATGCCAAGAACGAGGAGCATGAGGCCGAGCGTATTACCGGTGAGATCATCGCACACAAGTTTTTGAACCGAACTGAGTACAAAGATTACGCGGTGCTTTACCGTGGTAACCACCAATCGCGCTTAATTGAAAAAGCGCTGATGCAGAACCGCGTGCCCTACAAGATCTCTGGCGGAACCTCTTTCTTCGCTAGAGCGGAAATTAAAGACATCATGGCTTACCTGCGTGTATTGGTGAACCCTGATGATGACAACGCCTTCCTACGTATTGTAAACACGCCGCGCCGTGAGATAGGCCCGGTGACGCTAGAAAAGCTAGGTAGCTACGCCAATATGCGTGGCAAGAGCTTGTTTGAGGCCAGCTTTGAGATGGGTTTAGAGCAAACCCTAACAGGCCGAGGCTTAGAGAACCTGCGTCGATTCACTGATTGGATTGTTCGTATCTCAGATAACGCAGAGCGTGGCAATACCGTAGATGCGGTTCGTGCTTTGGTTCGCGATATTAACTACGAAGATTGGTTATACGAAACCTCAGCAAGCCCGAAAGCGGCAGAGATGCGTATGAAGAACGTCTCTGATCTCTATAGCTGGATTGTCGCCGATTTAGAAGGTGATAATTACGATAAAGAAGAGAAGACGCTGCGTGAGGTCGTGCAACGCTTAACCCTGCGCGACATGATGGAACGTGGTGAAGACGATGACGATGCTGACCAAGTACAGTTAATGACACTACACGCATCGAAAGGCTTGGAGTTCCCATATGTGTATTTGATGGGAACAGAAGAGGGCATCTTGCCGCACCAAACCAGTGTTGATGAAGGTAACGTTGAGGAAGAGCGTCGCCTGATGTATGTGGGTATTACTCGAGCGCAGAAAGAGCTGACTTTTACTAAGTGTCGTGAACGTCGTCAGTTTGGTGAGTTAATTAAGCCAACACAGAGTCGTTTTCTTGATGAATTGCCGCATGATGATGTGGAATGGGAAAGCGTCAAGAAGCCACAGTCCGCTGAAGAGCGAATGGAGAAAGGGCAGGCGCACATTGCCAATATTCGAGCGATGTTCAATAAGAAGTAATGTTCTGCTTGATGAGTACTATATAGAAGACAATAAAAAAGGTGACCTGTTGGTCACCTTTTTTGAATTTGGCATTTTTAACTATAGATCGGCAAATTACAGACCAGCAATCATGTGCTCGATAGCATCTTTGATTTCGTCGTCTGAACAGTCCATACATGAACCTTTTGCTGGCATCGCGTTGAAGCCGTTGATTGCGTGGTCAGCTAGAACATCGCGACCTTGAGCAATACGAGGACCCCAGTCACCAGCATCACCTGTTTTAGGTGCGCCACTTACGCCAGATGCGTGACAAGCTATACAAAAGGTACCATAAACTGTTGCGCCATCACGAGGGCCTGTTGGTTCAGCGGCTACTGGCTCACTGCCGACTAGGTATACTTGACCAACTGGTTTGATGCGCTCAGCAATTGCATCTTGCTCTGCTTCACTTAGGCCTGAAGCCATTGCACCAGTTGAGAAGGTTAAAACTGCGATGACAACGCTTAAAATTCGACGAGACATATCCATTAAACTCACTTTACATTCCCAAGGTAAGTACATGCTTACCAAATTATAGTGTTGGAGGGGGTGTTTTGGCTTTAACCAGTAAAGAGCAACTGTTAAACCAATGTAAATAATGGGTGATTATATCCCGATAAGTTGTTGCAATAAACAACAACTTATAAGCTGTGGCGGGTTGTAGTACTCAAATAAGGGGTTTATCACATATTAACTGTCGAAAAAGAGACCAAACAGAAAAAAAAGTTAAAAAAGTACTAGACGGCATTGGGTGATATACGTATTATTCCACTCCGCCGACAGGGCATGCGCCTGTAGCTCAGCTGGATAGAGCGTTGGCCTCCGGAGCCAAAGGCCGAAGGTTCGAATCCTTTCAGGCGCGCCATCCGGTCACTTACTTCGGTAAGCGAGAAATTGGCAGAAAAAGAAATTATGGTGGCTATAGCTCAGTTGGTAGAGCCCTGGATTGTGATTCCGGTGGTCGCGAGTTCGAATCTCGTTAGCCACCCCATTCTTTCTTTACAAATTATCGGTAGCTTCGGCTTCCAGTGTTGATTCACTATCCCAAGAATCGATACAAAACTAGTCGGTGAATAGCGCAGC
>NZ_MCYD01000966.1:5753-8032 GCF_002876325.1 Vibrio sp. 10N.261.52.A1 | reverse complement strand
ATCAAATTATTTTTGATAATAAGGTGTGTGTACGCAAGAAAAACACTAAGATTAGTCAGAAGAAAAAGCCAAACTTATGGCGAACAGAGCAACCGATTCACGGCTCAGAGCAGGGAAATGAAATGCTTCTTGAAGACTTACAAGTAATTTTAAAGGTAGCGGAGTTTCGTAGTATCACAGCAGCCGCCACTAACCTAGACATGCGCACAGCAACGGCAAGTGCGGCGGTGAAACGCGTTGAAGCGGCACTCGGTGCGGAGCTTTTCGTAAGAACCACTCGACATCTTCGCCTCTCTCCCGCTGGAGAACGATATTTACCAGAGTGCGAACAAGCGTTGAAAATGCTGGACCAAGCGAAACTTAATATACGTGAGGAGCTTGGTGTCATTGATGGCGAAATTCGAATCGCGCTTTCATCAGATTTAGGGCGAAACCTCGTCATACCTTGGCTAGATGAGTTTCTATTTGATTACCCTCAAGCGACACTTCGAACGAGCATCAGCGACAGTAACATCGACTTTTATCGTGATTCTGTGGATATGGCGCTGCGTTATGGTTCGCCAACTGATGCCAACATGTATGGCTTCAAAATTTGTGATGTGCCAAGAATATTATGTGCTTCGCCTGAGTATCTCGCAGAAAAAGGCAGCCCAGACCATCCAAGTGATTTGGCTGAGCACAACGGACTGCTGTATCAACTCCATGACATGTTACAGGATGAGTGGGTCTTTAACGACGGCACCCAAGACCACAAAGTAAAGCTCAAAGGGAATCGTGCATCCAATGACGCTGACCTAGTTAGGCGATGGTGTGTTGCAGGAAAAGGTATCGCGATAAAGTCTTGTTTGGATATGTCGAGTCATTTGCTGTCTGGCGATGTAGTCAAGATCATGCCCAACTATGAGCCGACACCAACTGAGCTTTGGTTGGTATGCCCAAGCCGTCAATCCATCACACCAACCGTTCGTCTACTAAGAGATTTATTCCGTGAGAAAACGACAGAGATCCTTTCCCGGCTAAATAAACAAGGTGTCATCAGCAGCACAACGTCTTAGTGCTGAATTTCAAACTGGATACAAAAAAGGCGCTAGCGAACCATTGTTCACGAGCGCCTTTTGCGAATGGCCTATCACCAAACATGGCAAACCGATTCGCTTACTTTAGAAGATACTTAGTTACTCTTCGATGATGTCACAGTCAGCACAACACTGAAGCGCAACTTCATGTTCGAACTCAATCGTGTCTTTACCGTCCTCAAGCAGCTCTGCGATCTCGTCAGCGACTTCTTGCTCATCATCCGCCTCGATTTCACCTTCAAGCTCTTCTTCTGAATAACCAAAGAAGTTCAACAGCAGGTACTCGCGAGCTTCTTCTTTCGTGCAAACAACGTTCGCAGTAAGGTCAGGGGTAATCTCACCTTGTGCTAGTGTTTCAGTCAGTTGCGCTAAAACCACCTCTTTCATCGCTGGCGTTAACCAACCAAGATCTGTGCTTACTGTCGTTTTTTTGCAGTCAAAACAAGGCAGTTGGTGAAAGTAGTATTGAAACGTAGTCATAGGTAATATCTTCTTTAAATGTTGTATAGCGAGATTATGCGCGTTTTTTAGCAAAATACTATCTCAATCACAACTCCGAATGACTGAATAGCTAGCTGTCGGTCAATAATTGCTTCAAACAATCACTACCTAAATCGCTACACACATCGGCGTATTCGAAATCGGATCGCGGAATACTTTCGCATTTAGGTCAAACACATCATCAAGTAACGCCTCTGTCATCACCTCGTCGGGCGAGCCTTCTGCCACAACACTACCCTGCTCTAACACCACCAAATGATCGCAGTAACGACACGCTTGATTTAGATCGTGTAGTACCACTACCACCGTTTTGCCTTTGGCGTTCATCTGTTGCATCAAATTCATAAGCTCCACCTGATGCGACATATCTAAATACGTGGTTGGCTCATCAAGCATAACGATGTCCGTATCTTGTGCTATCACCATTGCGATCCACGCTCTTTGCCTTTGTCCCCCTGATAATGATTCTACTGGCTTATCAGCATATTCAAGTACGCCTGTATCACGCATCGCTTGCTCAACAATGGTTTGATCGTCTTTTCCTAACTTTCCCCAGTGAGATACATAAGGAGAACGTCCATATTCGACCAATTTTCTAACGGTAATACCTTCCGGGCTAACTAGGATTTGTGGCAGAAGCGATAAAGAACGTGCAAGCGCTTTATCGCCAAAACTTGATAATGGTTTACCTTCAAACGACAC
>NZ_MCYD01000966.1:0-5007 GCF_002876325.1 Vibrio sp. 10N.261.52.A1 | reverse complement strand
TATTAATTCTTACCAAGGTTTTTAACAAAGTGGATTTACCACATCCATTGGGGCCAATTAATGCGGTAATTTTCCCTTTAGGGATTGAAACCGTGAGGTTTGGGATGATCGTTTGTTTGCCGTACGCGACGGAAAGATTCTGCGTTTTTAGCATGGTTACCAACCTCGATAACGATAAAGAAGAAAAATGAAATAAGGTGCGCCAATCACTGACGTCAGTACGCCTGCAGGCAATTCGATTGGAGGGTTCAAACCTCGTGCGAGTGCATCTGCGCAGGTGACTAAAATGGCCCCTAATAAAGCAGACGCGGGGATTAACAACTTGTGATTATGCCCAAACAATAAGCGCGCTAGGTGAGGCGCCAATAGCCCAACGAAACTGATTGTCCCGGCTACTGACACGCTGACACTTGCGAGTAACACTGCTGCCAACAATGCGAGAACCTGAATCTGTTTGGGCTTAATACCCAAGGTAGTCGCACTTTCCTGACCAAGTCCCAACACGTCTAATCGCCAAGCAAGCCATAATGCCATTGGTAATAGTAAAACCAACGCCCCCCAGATAAATGGGACTTGCTGCCAGTTCCTACCCCAAAGGCTACCTGTGAGCCATACCATGGCTGTATTGATCTCGATAGGGTTAGTGACGAGTAAGAAATCAATACAACTGGCCAGAAACGCACTTACTGCAATACCAATTAATGCCAGTTTGGCTGGTGTTGGCTTAGACCACCATGCCAATAAGGCAATCAATCCAGCTGCAAAAACACCACCAAACATCGCAAATATAGGAAGCAAACTCACCGGCGCATTAGGAAACCAAACCAAACTCGCTGTTGCAGCAAGGCCTGCTCCGGCGCTAATTCCCATCAAGTCAGGAGACGCCAGAGGGTTACGTATTACACCTTGTACTAACACGCCTGAAAGCCCTAACCCTGCACCGACACTGATTGCGAGTAACATACGTGGCAACCGATACTGTTGGATAACAAAATCGTCACTAGAGAAAGCAATCAGATGTTCCACCACTTGATAAATAGAAAGTGATGCTGCCCCAACAAACAAGCCAGAAAAAGCCATCAACATAAGCAGCCCAAGTAACAACAATACCTTCGCATTATGATGCATTAAGACTTCCTCGTAGCTATGAGAACAAAACAGGGTGTGCCTAATAAAGCGGTAATGACACCCACTGGCGTTTCTGTCGGGAAAGCAATAGCTCGTGACAACGCGTCTGACCAAGATACCAATGCAGCACCTGCCATCGCGGAAACGGGAATTAACACATGGTAATTATGCCCAACCATAGGACGAACTAAGTGGGGAATTAACAATCCGACAAAGCCAATAGGCCCGGCAATAGCGACACTCGCGCCCGCCAGCAAAACAATGGTCACACTACAAATGAATCGCGTAAGGCGAATGTTGCTGCCTAGCCCAACCGCAACCTCCTCACCAAGCGCCAGTAAATTAAGGTTGCGCGCCAAGCTAATAGCTAACCCTAGCCCAACCATTATCGGGGGCCACAACATTCGCCATTGTTCATCATCCACGGTAGATAATGAGCCTGTAAGCCAATGCAGCACGCTATAAGCCATATCGTCGGCAAGAATCAATGCTGCTCGAGTCAACCCAATCAGTAGTGCTGTAATGGCGATGCCCGCTAAAACCAAGCGCAAAGGGTGAGAACGTGCGGAAAAAAAACCACCGAGGATCATCACAGCACCGCCACTTAACGAGGCACCGATAACAGCATTAAGAATTGGATTTAGTTCACTGACAACAGGCACGCCTATGGCAGCTAAAGCCATAAAACAGGCAGCACCAGAATTAATACCAAGAATAGAAGGAGATGCGAGTGGGTTTCTTGTTAAGCCCTGCATCAATAAGCCCGCAACCGCTAAACTCGCTCCAATCAATAACCCAGCATAAGCTCTTGGCGCTCTCAGAGTCGCCAAAATTTGATGAGTCATATTGCTCGTATCAAACGCAAACCAATAGTCAACTAAGTCACTTAGGGTCAGAGAAAAGTTAGACCATCCCAGCATCGAAGCCGCATAGCCAGATAGCATCAAACACAACACTGACAACGTAAATACAGTGGCTCGCCACGGTAATATTGGCAGGTTTCGCATTCCGCTAGATATCGATATCGTTCTCATGATCGTTCCAAGATCTGCTCTAGATTTTTCGCCATCTGTTCAGCCGCTAGCATGCCTCGGTTTAATGACCAAAGTGCTGGCGACACTTCAACAACTTGACTATTTTTTGCTGAAGTCATTAGGTTGAATAACGGGTTTTTCTCCCAATCGTTGACCACATTAGGATGCGAGTAAGCGCCTAATAGCAGCCAGTCCGGATTGGTTTTTAGTAGAAACTCAAAGCTTGTTGGCAAATACGCTTTTTCAGTAAGTTCTTTAATCGGACTCGCAATTCCTAATGTTGTCAGTACTCCTCCTGCATAGGATGCTGGGCCATGAAGCCACATTCCTTTATCCGATACGACAGCAAACTGGACGGTTTGCTTTAGAGAGAAGTGGCTCTTGAAGCCGAGCATAGCTTGATGATGTTGTTGAATTCGTTGCTCCATATCTGATTGCTTATCAAGAGCAACACCAATTTTGAGCGCTGATTCCAAATTTTCTTGATAAGTTTCTCCTCGGCTTTTTAATAGCAAAGTCGGTGCAATTCGCTGTAGATCTTGATACACAGCTCGATGACGTTCCGCATCTGCGATGATCAAATCAGGCTTGAGCACAGCAATAGCCTCTAGACTAGGTTGAGATCGCATGCCAACAGACTGCCAAGGATCAACCAAGTCTCGTACTGCTGGAATCACTCGTGTCGCATCATTATCGTCGGCAACACCAACGGGAGAAACGCCTACCGCGGCTAATGCATCAACAAATGAGAATTCCAGCACAACAATACGCTGTGGCGTGGTGTTAATCTCAAACTGACCTTGCTCATCTTGGATGACTCTTGTTTTGGCCAAACTCGAAAATGAAATTAAACACATCACCAATGCAGCAAGACTTAACCATAATCTATTCATTGGGCGTAATGTATTCGTTGAAACTGGTTGAGAGTCGTTTCCCATATTAAATTATCCTCTAACGCTAGAACCGTGAAAGTCGCCAAGGGTATTGGCGACTTTTATTCGTTATGATTTTCAATAAATTACTGATTAGAACTGGTAATTCAGATCCAAGGTATAAGATCGCCCTGGCGCCGGATAGCGACCAACTGGGCTGGTATCAATGCCTCGGAAGTAATAGTCCTCATCAAACAAGTTGTTGACAGCGAAGTTCATACGCAGTTTGCTACTCTCATCCTTGTATAAATCGGAGCCCAAATTGAAGTTCCATACCATATAGGCTGGGACTTTGCCCGTCGCCCCGATAGCATCCTCGTCACTCGTGTTCGCATTGTCAGAGTATGACTCGCTGAAGTAGTAGCCAGACAAGGTGGTATCTAGCTTGCTAAATGCGTAAGTCGCATCCCAGCTAAATTGATGTTTTGATGTGTAAGGCAGTTGATTGCCCTTGTTTGCACCGTCTTCTTCAATCGTCGCGTCTAGGTAGTTATAGCCCGCCCCTAAGCTCAGAGCCTGAAGAGATTCCAGCGTGTAACGGCCGGAAAGCTCAACACCTTGGTGGAGTGTTTTTCCAATATTGTCGAAAGTTTCAGTCGCTTTTTGCCATTGAAGCTGATCTTCAAAATCGATTCGGTAAAGCGCTACGTTGAAACTGGTTGAATCTTGGTTGTAGCGAGCACCCAACTCATAACTCCATGCAAGTTCACTGCCCTCTTCACCTTTACCACGGATGTAAGCAATTTGTGGTGCTCGCAAAGATTTCTGAGCATTGGTATAACCTACCCATTGCTCAGTTAAATGGTACGCCACCGTTAAACCAGGCAACCATTCTGTGACTTTGTTATTTGTCTTTTCCGCCTTACCTAGATCGTAAAATGCCATATCTATTGATTCATACCGAATACCAGGTGTTACCTTTAACACATCATTAAACAAACCAATTTCGTTACTGATATAGCCAGCATAAGCGTCGGTGTCTAAGTGCCAGTCACGTGGGGTCGTTGTCAAGCCACCAGCAATCGGCGTTTGAGTAAGCTTGTAATCGATATCTTCGTTGACGTAGCGTGCCCCAACAATTACGTTTTGGGTCACTGTATTGCCGTCAAAATAGATCGCGAGTTTCGGCTCTACCCCATACACCTTAAATTCACGTGGTGACGTACGAATATCAGTTGATGGCTGCGACGGATCAGACCACGCCACATCTTTAGTACTGTTGTAACCCCACTGGAAGAAACGCTCAGAACGATGGCCAAAGGTCAGTACTTCCAGCTCGGCACTATCAGCAATATTCAAATCATGTAAATATTTTAAGCTCCAACGCGTCGATTTACCTTGGTACTCATCATAAGGGCGCTTGGATTGTGTACGGTCTTTCTCGTAATCTTCTGGCGATAAAGCACCCGGCATTAGCGTGTCAGCATCATAACGCTGCACGAAAGCTTGTAGTTCTTGAGTATCACTCAGTAACCACTGTAACTTAGCTTGGAAGTTCTTAACGTCTGTATCGGAATGTTCACGGAAACTTTCCCCTTTTAAGAAGTTACCTTCCACTTGAAGTGCCAGCACATCATTCAGCCAACCACCAGTACGCAGATAAATATCGTTCAACGGGGTATCGCCATCTTCAAAAACGGTTAAGCGATTACTCATTTCCGTTTGCCATTGGTAAGGAATAGGCTTGGTCACTAAGTTGATCACACCACCCACGTTGTTTGGTCCGTACTGAACCGCCGCACCACCACGCACAATATCAATACGATCAAGCATCGAAAGCGTCGCTGGGAAGATAGATTGTCCAGTATGACCATAAGGCGCTAGAGTAAGCGGCACACCATCCATTAGAAACTGAGCATGACCACTTCGACTTGCCTTCAAACCACGAACTGAGATGTTAGGCAGAACACCGG
>NZ_MCYD01000965.1:0-427 GCF_002876325.1 Vibrio sp. 10N.261.52.A1 | reverse complement strand
AGATTCTGTTATGCGATCATAATAACTATTAATTGGATGTATATTTCTAAATCCGGTAACTTTCATTTCGCAATTTCAATAAGACCAATGGTCGATATACTTTTTAGAGGATTACTATGTACTACCAAACTTTAGCAAAACTAGCTGAACTAAAAATGAAGTTCGAAGATGATATTCGCGGTGTTACTGCGGTGGAATATGCAATTATCGCTGTTGTAATGTCAGCTTTAGTACTTGCTGCATTTCAAACAGATGCGCTTAAAAATGCAATTACAGGTGCGTTGAATGCGGTTACAGCCAACTTGACTACTGCAACTACAGGCAATTAAACGGCCACAAATAATATTATATTAAGGGGCTTGGGCCCCTATTTTAGGCTTAATATGAACAGAATTATCATTCTCCTTCTTATCGCTTTATCTATTTT
>NZ_MCYD01000964.1:0-1515 GCF_002876325.1 Vibrio sp. 10N.261.52.A1 | reverse complement strand
TTATTCTGTCTAGTATCTCAATGACGTAAACGATACCCCGTTTTTATGAAAACTAACAGTAACTTAAGCACTACAGCTCTCTGCCTACATCCCAAAATACAGAATTTTTCTATATAGCATGAATTGATGTGCCAAACTGAAACTCATGTATGCATAACCAGTTAAAGTTTAATGAAAAAATCACCATTTCTATCGTATATACAAGAATACATGCTTGGACGGCACTATGCCCTTCGTACAACAGAGGCGTACATTTATTGGATTCACCAATACATTCTTTATCATGATAAAAAGCACCCAAAGAGCTTAACTTCCAGGCATGTAGAAGATTTTCTAACGAACCTGGTTGTTAACAAAAAGTCAGCGAGGAAAACGCAAAGTCTAGCTCTCAATGCATTAGTCTTTTTATACAAAGAAATTATTCAAGAACCCATAGAGCTTGATATGCAGTTTCGGCGCTCAGATAAATCAAGAAAATTGCCAACAGTCATGACTCCAGAAGAGATTGGAAGGCTATTCAATCACTGTTCACCTAACTACAAATTACCTTATCAATTAATGTATGGGTCAGGGTTGCGTTTGATGGAGTGTCTACGCCTACGTATACAAGATATCGATTATGCATATAAATCTGTACGTGTATGGCAAGGGAAAGGAGGTAAAAACCGTATAGTGACAATAGCACCAGAGCTTTTCCCCGCTATCAAACAACAGCAACAGAGATCCGCGAGTTACTATCATCAAGACATGAATGACACAGTTTTCTCTGGTGTATACATACCTGAAGCACTCGCTAGAAAATACCCGAGCGCAGAAAGGAGCCTAAATTGGCAATTCCTCTTTCCCTCTAGTCGTTTGTCGCCAGATTTACAAACAGGCGAGCTACGTAGACACCATATTCACCCAACAGCGCTTCAAAAACACATTAAGGTAGCAGGCCAAAAAGCCAACATTGACAAAAACATCTCGTGTCATACTTTAAGGCACTCATTCGCTACGCACCTTCTTCAAAGCGGAGCGGATATCAGAACCGTTCAAGAACAACTTGGTCACACCGATTTGAAGACAACGCAAATCTATACTCACATCATTGATAGAGGCGCCAATGGCGTTGTTAGCCCATTATCAAGAATATTCGTAAAATAACGATAAATGAAATTCGGATTCCGAATTCTGAAATGACTTCATAATCACGAAACAGGGCACTATCACCTGCTCTTAAGGCTGAGGCCTCTAGTCACTCCAAAAGCTCAATAACAATTTATGTGTGTGTTTTTCTCTGCAGCAATGGCTACGTATCACCTCTTATTGTTGCGCCACCATTACCTATTTACAACTTTCATGGCGCTCACAACGCCCTAACACGCACAATAACGGGATGCCTAACAAACACATTATTAAACAGCGAGTTGCAGGGTTCCCACTCTCTACTTCGAGCTTTCGAAAAGAGATATTTCACAATTTTCATCAATAACAGTGTTCGAAAAAGAACATAGGTCTCAAAAACATACACAC
>NZ_MCYD01000963.1:0-4135 GCF_002876325.1 Vibrio sp. 10N.261.52.A1 | reverse complement strand
ACTCTATCGCGAGTAATTCCAAACTATAAATTCCAATTAAAAGACCATCAAAATGAGCCAGTATTATGCCGATTTAGGGAATTGCGGTAAACAGAAACAAAATCGTTACACATTGAGCTATTGAACACTATTTATACCGCAATGGCGCATAAATGTTCTGGTCACACCTCCAACCACAAATAAATCATTGATTGCATTTATAATATTGATGTTAAAGTGCCGCCCCTTAAAAATATAAGTTCACAAAATAACAACTCTTTCTTTGACTTTATATAAAACATGAATTTAACATGCTGTTTACATTAGAGCTTCAACACCAAAAATGCTCAGTGTGTTTTCAAACAAAAATAATGAAATTTGATGCCCTAGGAGGGTCAAGGATGAAAACAATACAACGCTCTCTCGTTTCACTATCAGTGCTATTTGCATGTAATTCGCTTGCCGCTGGCTTCCAAGTTGCTGAGCATTCTGCTTCAGGCCTTGGTCGCTCGTTCTCAGGTGAAGGTGCAGTAGCTGACAACGCGAGTGTACTAGCAAGAAACCCCGCCGCAATGACCTTATTTGATACAGCCCAATTTTCAGGCGCGGTTTCTATCGTTGATCCAGAAGTAGATATTACACAGAACAATGTTCCGGGTTCTGGCGGTCAAAGTCAGAAGTCCAATGACGTTGCACCTTTGCAAGTCGTTCCGGCCGCTTATTACATCAGCCCAATCAACGAAAAGTGGGCTTGGGGTATCGGTATGTTCTCAAACTATGGTGTAGCGACTGACTACCCAGACGATATCTATGCTGGTGATCTCGCCGGTGATACTTCTCTGATCTCTGTTAACATCAATCCAAACGTAGCATATCGAATTAACCAACAAATCAGCGTTGGTGCTGGCGTGAACTTTGTTTACGCTGAGGCAGAACTGAACCGTCACCAAGGTTCAATTTCTAACATTACCGGTGATCCTGCTTCTACCAAGCTGATTAGCATGACGGGTGAAACGTTTGCATTCGGTTGGAACGTTGGTGCGCTATATGAGCTAAACGAAAACAATCGCTTCGCTATCGCCTATCGTTCTGAAGTCGACCTAGATTTTGATGATGGTGACTTTAACGATTACACCGGAAGTATCGTACAAGGCAGTGCTACATCTACAACAGGTCGTCTTAAGATCACATTACCTTCGATTATAGAAATCTCCGCTTTTCACCAACTGACTGACCAGTGGGCAATTCACTATGGTTGGCAGCAAACGGGTTGGAGTAGCTTCAAAGAACTTAAAGCAACCAGTCCAGATTGTGTAAATGGTGAATGTTTCAAAAAGACTGAACACTACGACGATAACAACCGTTACTCATTAGGTGCGACTTATCAACTGAACCAAGCGTGGACTCTGCGAGCTGGTCTTGCATACGACGAACAAGCGGGTGAAGCGACATTAAGTATCCCCGATAGTGACCGTTTTTGGTACAGCGCAGGTTTAACTTACCAGTACAGCCCTAACCTTTCGTTCGATGCTGGTTTCGCCCTTGTACAAAGTAAAGATGGTGACTTCAGAGAAACCAATGAGCTAGGCCAAGAGCTTGAGTTCTCTGGCGATGCAGTTGCGTACCTATCTGCGATTCAAATGAACTACACCTTCAACTAAACGGAATTACAAAACATGAAAAAGTTATTTAATGTTTCGCTGCTTGCTTCAGCAATGTTTCTTGCTGGTTGTGGTGACGACTCATCGAGCTCTGGCGCATCAACCGCAATTCAATATGAACAATATATTCAAGATTCACTTGCACAAGCGACTAGCATCAAGTTTCAGTTAACAGGTGCAGATGTCGCAGTTCCTCTTCCAAGCTTTGCGTTGATGGATACTACGGACGGCACACTGGGTCTGCCGACTAGCGGTGATGACTCATTAACCAACCCTATTGCCGCAATGAATACCATGGACGGTTGGTCAACCTCTATGCCGATCATCATGGATTTTGAAGGTGCTGGATTAGCGGATGGTGCTGCGACTGGTGGCGTTTATCTTTTAAAACTTAGTGGTTCACTTACATCTGAGACCACGCCAAGTGTTACAAAGGTATTGACTCTAGGTAATGATTTTGAGGTCGAATCTAGTTCTGCAACCGACACGTTCACGATCGAATTTAAAGATTCACTTGATGCATCCAGTGAATACGTGTTGGCACTGTCAAATGAACTTACGGATGTGAATGGTGACCCTGTTGGTATGTCAGCAAGTTACGCAGCACTTAAATCGAGTGCAGTGATTTATACCGAAGGTAGCCTTGCGCAAGCTCAACAAGTCACTCAAGGGGTTGAGAAGATCTTCGCTGGCGCGACAGCAGCAGGTGCAATTAACCTAGATACAGAGAACATCATTTATTCAACTTGGTTTACTACTGAGTCTGTTGGAGACACGCTATTTGCTACTAAAGGTGCTACGGCAACAGGATTGGCTGCGACAAACCTAAATGGTGTCTGGAAAGGCAGCGCAAACCCTAACTCTGTCGATCTTACGGCAGCTTACACAATGCAATTCGGTTCTACAGAACTGTTCACTACAGCATTAGCAAACGATACAGACTTTGATAAATATGTTGCAGGTGGCGACGCGACAACTATCGCTACTCTAAAGGGTGCGATTAACGGGCTATACGGTGGTACTGACAACGTTGATGTTACTCAGGGTTTTGTTCAGTTACCTTATTACCTAGAAACCAATACTAGCGAATGGAATTCTCAGCCATTTGAATCAGGTATGCCTAGTTTAGCTAAAGTATCAAACGCTTTAAGCGATGCTAGCGAGCAAGCTAATATGGCTGCTCAATTAGTTGCTGCAGGTATCGACACTAGTGTATTAGCGACTGACCAAACAGAACAGCTTAAACTGGTTGGCCTAAACCTTACTCTAGCAGATGGCTCACCGCTTGATAGTGAAAGGGTTATTACTAAATACTCTCCAGTTCCTCAGGTAAAATCATTAGAATCTGTAGAGTTTTTGTTGTTTACACCTAATGGTGCAGATCCTACTGATGTGGTTATTTACCAACACGGTATAACCTCCGCTAAAGAAAATGCTTATGCGTTCGCTTACAATTTAGCGAGAGCCGGCGTCGCAGTTATCGCAATTGATTTACCAATACATGGTACGCGCAGTCTAGACGATACCCGTTCAGCAAACGCAGATGTGTTGGCTTACTTGAACCTTGCTAACCTTCCGGTAGCTCGCGACAACGTTCGTCAAAGTGCACTCGACGTAATGGGCTTAAGAGCTTCTTTAACTGCTTCTTTGCAGGCTGGTTTACTTGCTAGTTCACCTTTGAAAGCATTTGCTGGATCACAGGTTAAGTTCTTGGGGCATTCATTAGGCGGTATTGTTGGAACAACTGCTGTCGCTGCTTCAAATCGCTCGCTGGGAAGCACAAATGCCGATGCTTTATATAGCTTCAGTGCTGCAGCTATTGAAAACTCTGGTGGACAAATATCTAACCTTTTGTTGGGTTCACCGTTCTTTGGACCGCAAGTTAAGCATAATGTAGCTTTGGGTGCTTCTACTGATTACGCAAGTTTCGCTTCTGCAAGCTGTACAGGTTTAACAGATCAAGTTTGTTATAGCACGTTTGAAGATAATGCTACGCCGGAACAACTAGCTGCAATGACGGCCGCGTTCCAACAGTTCGCTTATGCGGCACAAACCGTGTTAGACACTATTGATCCATACACTAATGTTGATTACTTGCTAGCAGCTTCTACTCAGATGCCTATTTATATGGGGCAAGCACAAGACGACCAAACAGTGCCAAATACTGTTGCGGATGCACCTTTTGCTGGTACAACACCGCTCGCTACGAAACTTGGCTTAACGGTGGTAGATGCAAGCAATACATCACCAAACGGCACTAAAGACTTTGTTAAGTTTAGTGATGTGGCATCGCATAGTACATTTGTTGCTCCGCAAGATGACACTACGCCTATGCCACTAGATTTAAACCATCACATTAGCATGCAGACACAAGCTACAGATTTCTTGGTAAACAACGCTTTATCAGCAGGCTCAATTAATGGAGCGGTATTGGAATAATAACTCTCCATCACTAAAACTAAATGCCAGCCTAACCGCTGGCATTTTTGTATCTG
>NZ_MCYD01000962.1:1060-1572 GCF_002876325.1 Vibrio sp. 10N.261.52.A1 | reverse complement strand
ACTCTTGATAAAAGTTGCCCTTGTTCAAATAGTTACCACTATTGGGTAAGAAGTCCCAACAATCTCACCAAATATCTATGGTTTCATCATTTATCTATAGCTTAAATTGATGAACCAAATCCCCTTGTTGATTTGCGAGAATCGTTAGGTTTTGGCTCGCTTCAGCTATTGATGACATCGCTTGGTAACTGGCGTCGGCGATGTGGTTAATGTCTTCAATATTACGCGCAATATCACCCGAGGTTTCACTCTGTTCAGCAGCAGCTTGAGAGATGTGAGTACTCATATGGCTGATTTCTAGAATCAAGGCTTGAATCTCTTCCATTGCACTATTGGCATTCGATGCTTGTTGTACCGACATGTCCATATCACTCATACAGCTTTCGATAACGTTACTTGCGGTTTTCGAGCTGGATTGTAGGTTGCTGATCATGGTTTCGATTTCAGCTGTAGATTGCGTTGTTTTCTGCGCTAACACACGAACCTCATCGGCAACGACCGCAAAACCACGA
>NZ_MCYD01000962.1:0-280 GCF_002876325.1 Vibrio sp. 10N.261.52.A1 | reverse complement strand
CTTCAATGGCTGCATTCAGTGCGAGTAGGTTCGTCTGTTCTGCAATGCCGCGAATTACGTCTAGGATTGAGCCAATTTGGCTACTCATCTGCTGCAGTTCACCCACTGCACTTACCGACTCAGTTAGGCGAGTTTCCAGTTGGTTGATGGTGCTGATGTTGGTGTTCATGATCTGACGACCCGATTCAGAAGCCGTCTCGACTTGTTGAACCATAGTCAAAGAGCTTTGTGCACTATTAGCCACTTCTTGTACAGAGTGAGACATCTCTGTCATCGCAGT
>NZ_MCYD01000961.1:0-2854 GCF_002876325.1 Vibrio sp. 10N.261.52.A1 | reverse complement strand
CTAGGAGCCATCGTTGATCACCGTTGATAAACAAGATGCGATAACACTCAAAATTAACCATGCAATGGCTAAGACAAAAAAGCTCGACATGGACGTTTATCTATTCATTCCCGGTGAACTTGGACTCACTCCAGAGGTACTTTCTGAGAGCGCATTTTTCTATAGCTCAATCACTCAAAAACGCGCGTACTACAGTGATAAAACACTACTGCCTCTGGTACACAGTCGTTTGGCAAAACGTGGACGACTGTCTACCACTCAATACCGTGTAAGTTTGAGCTTGTTCGCCTACCAATATGTTATCGCACTAGATAAAGCCGTTAGCAGCTTAAACAAGAATGATAGTGACGACGTAACGGCAGACGAAGTGGATGAAGTTATCGAACTGGCTTTAGACATATTAAAGAAGCTGCGTCGAAGTATCCCTTATGAAGAAAACTTAAAACGCTACTACGCCAATATCGACAACTATCTATCTTGGTACACCGAGCAAAAGTTCCTATCACTAGTGTCACACATGCCTCGTGGTAGTGAGTATTCAACCATTAAAGAGCGCCTTTTAACCCTTTGCGACAAAGAGACCGCTCACCGAAAACTGAACCGATACAACTCTGCCAAGGTACGAGAAGACGTCACCCGCTTGAGTAACAAAATGCGCTTACTGCGTCGTTTGATTGAACACCCTATCGTACTCAAAGAGAAAACCACCTCGATGGGTAAAAACGTGAAACGAGCTGTGAAAGGTGTAGCGACAGGTCTAGTGATGGTGGTTGTGACCACAACGGTTATCTTAGCCCGAGATTTCCTAGGAGAGATTACCGCTTCTTTCATCGTCGCGATGTCTTTTATCTATGCGCTACGCGAGATCTTCAAAGACGATTTAAGAGATATTCTTTGGCGCTGGCTTCGTAAAGGCAAGCCAAAGTGGAAACGCCGTTATTACGACCCAACGACCAATAAGTCAGTCGGTCATAAACTCGAGTGGTTGGACTACGCAAGCTTTTCTAAACTCGCAGACCGAATTCAGTCGATACGCAAAAAACGTGTGGTGCAGCGTGAAGAGCAAATCTTGCATTATCGCTCACATACGGAGATGTCGACATCAACGTTTATGAGTGGCTACGAGGAAACGCGTGAAACCTTGTCGATCAGTCTAAGAGCGCTGACACGCTTAATGGATAAGGGCTCGAACAAGATTTATCGATTGAATGAAGGTCAAGTGAGTCGAGAGTCCGTTGAGAAGCGTCACCTGCTCAATCTGATCATTAAAGAGAACAACCACGATAATGAACCAACTTACTATCGTTGGAAAATAGTCATGAACCGTTCAAAGATTGTCGATATCGAGCAAATCACACAAGAGTCATAGAACTACTGCGATTCGTGCTATTACGGTATGTGGATATACATTCACATACCGTTTTTGTTAGTTCGAGCCCCACCAAATACCATTCTAAGCAGATACTTGTGGTTACTTTCTAGATGGGATTTTTTTGATAGAGAGCGTGAGTGTAAATTCTGCCATGGGCTCTTCGCCATGCAGTGATGGGCAGGTTGCGATAATGGTTACTGGCTGATTTACTCGCTCTCCGGTCGACATGGTTTCTGCCAGCATAGTGTTGATCAGCTCACCGTCAGTACAAGTGAAATGCACATCGCCTTCAGGTCGCTTCAGAAAGTTACCTGTCACCTCTTTAAACGCCAAAGAGATCTTCTCACCTTGCTGTTGAGATTTACTCATAGCAAGAAAGCCACCCGCTACATCCGCACCTACAGCTAAAACTCCGAAATACATGCTATTAAGATGGTTTTTGGTGCGCCTTCTAAGCGGAATTTTCACCTCTACACGCTCGTTATCGAGTACCAGAAGCTTTGGTCGACACAGCCAGATGAGTGGGACTTTGAAAAAGCCAAACATGCTTAAATAGAAATTTGCTTTTTGTAGAGGGGTTAACATTGGAATCACCTAGCCTAATCAGTCATCAGACCAGTTAATCGACTAACGATTTAAATGTCAAAAAAATGTTACAAAAAAGAGATATCATCACACAATGATATCTCTTTTATTCTCAAAGCATTAGCGCTTCGAACCAACTCATACGCCAAGTTGGTAAATTACAGCAACAGACTGATTTATGCCGTCACGACGGTTTCAACACCTTCAAGGTCAGCGATGTAACCTTGTAAGCGCGGATAATCAACCAAACCTTGAGTGACAAGTAAAACGGGTTTCTTAGCGTTCTGTGTCGCCTTAACAATCATATCTAGCAGTGTAATTACCGCTTCGTTTTGTGGATCAAAAGCGTGTTGCTGCGCTTCATTCTGCTTATCAACACCAAGTGTAAAAGACGCTAGGCTGTCGACATTCACCACAACACCATCAAAGTAATGCAGTAGACGTTCACTCAGTAGAACGGCAGATGGCACATCACATGAGAACAACACCTTCAAGCCATTCAAACCACGAGGCAAACCTTGCTCTGCAAGTAAATCGATGATCTTAGCCGCGTCGCTTAATGCACGCACATAAGGAACTACCACTTCCACATTAATGCCTTGTTCACGCAGAGCTTTAACGACCTGACACTCCAAAGCAAAGGCTTTGCTGTATTCTTGTGTCGCATAACGCGCAACACCACGAACACCAAGTGCTGGGTTTACTTCTTCCACTTCGCAATTACCGCCTAACAGCGAACGAAAGCCGTAGCTGTCAGCGTTGCTTAACGCGATACGTACAGAAGTATGATTTGGTTGAACTGCCACTTGAATCGCCGTAACTAAGGTAGAAACGAAATGCTCATCAACGCTTTTGCCACCAAGAATGGCGTCTAGAGAGGTTTTCTCTATATCAGAA
>NZ_MCYD01000960.1:0-3515 GCF_002876325.1 Vibrio sp. 10N.261.52.A1 | reverse complement strand
GTTACTACACCGTTATTCCGGATTGCGAACCGTGACTGAGTTTCAAAAGCTAGTTTTGGAGTTTATTCAACGCAAGCAAATGGTGAAGTTACAAGAGGTGTCTTTGTATTTCGGTTTATCGGAGCAGGACACACTTATCTCTACTCTACCTTGGATCTCTTCGGGACAAGTTAAAACAGACCTAAACGGCATTAACTTTGGTCTCGAAACTTACGTTTGGTGTTAACTATGTCATCGGACTCTAATAACATATTTGGGTTCTTTGATGAGTTTGAAGCCTCAGAGGGAGAGTCTCAGCCGCTTCCAATAGAGCTAATTCAAGAACCTATTGAAATCTCTTCAACTATTGATTCTCAATCACCGAAGGTACAGAAAGAAGTTATTCGTCGTATTAAAATTATCGATTTCGTGGAGAAGCGTTTAAAAGGTGGATGGACCGAGAAAAACTTGAACCCTATTTTAAGTCTCATTGAACCAGAATTACAGCTCACTCCCCCGAGTTGGCGAACTTTAGCAACTTGGAAAAAATATTATTTTGAAGCGGGTAAAGACCCATGTGCACTTATTCCGAAGCATACGTTTAAGGGCAATCGCCAAAAAGAAGTGGATTCGCAATCCTTGGTCGATGAAGCAATTAACAGCATATACCTTACCCGAGAAAGACTTAGCGTTGCAGAAGCATACCGATACTATAAGAGTCGAGTGATTCAAATAAATCGTGGGATTGTTGAGGGGAAAATTAAACCAATTTCAGAGCGCTCTTTTTACAATCGAATACACGGCTTATCTCCATATGAGGTCGCGATCGCAAGGTTTGGCAAACGATACGCAGACCGAGAATTTCGTTCGGTTGGTCAGCAAGTAGCTGCGACCAAACCAATGGAATATGTCGAAATTGACCATACACCAGTACCAGTGATTTTGATTGATGATGAGTTGGATATTCCTTTGGGGCGCCCCTACCTGACTATGCTTTATGATCGTTTCAGTAAGTGTATCGTAGGGTTGAGTGTGAATTTTAGAGATCCCAGTTTCGACTCTGTGCGCAAGGCTTTGCTTAATACTTTAATAGATAAAAGCTGGTTAAAAAATAGCTACCCTTCTATAAAGAATGATTGGCCATGTCACGGAAAGATTGACTACCTAGTTGTTGATAATGGCGCTGAATTTTGGACCGATAGCTTAGAAGATTCTTTAAGACCATTCGTAACTGACATTCAATATAGTCAAACTGCTAAACCTTGGCGAAAGTCAGGGATCGAAAAACTCTTTGACCAGATGAATAAAGGGTTAGTGAACTCACTACCTGGAAAAACATTCACCAACCCTACTCAACTAGAAGATTACAACCCAAAGAAGGATGCGGTGGTTAGAGTTTCTGTATTTCTAGAACTACTTCATAAATGGATTGTCGATTATTACCATATGGCACCTGATTCAAGAGAACGTGACATTCCATACCACAAGTGGAATCAATCGGAGTGGACTCCCTCTTACTACAGTGGTGCTGAGAAGGAGCAGTTGAGAGTTGAGCTAGGTTTGCTTAGACACAGAACCATTGGAGTGTCAGGGATCAGGCTTCATAACCTCCGCTATCAGTCCTCAGAACTTATTGAATACCGTAAATATTGGGCGTCCAACAATGGCAAAAAGCTGTATGTTAAGACCAAAACAGACCCTTCTGATATCAGCTCTATTCATGTTTATCTAGAATCGGAAAAAAGGTACATAAAAGTTCCAGCGGTAGACAACAGTGGATATACAAAAGGACTGTCCCTTTTTGAACATGAGCGCATACAAAAAGTACGCAGGCTTAACACTAAGCAGCTTGCTGATGATGAGGCGCTTGCGGATACATTTCTGTATATGAAGAAACGTATTCAGGAAGAAACCGACAGGTTCCGCAGTGCCAAAAGTAATAAGGCTAGCTTGCCTAAAACGGGCAATACTTCGAAGTTAGCAAAGTTTAATGATGTGGGCTCTGACGGACCAGGCTCAATCAATACGATTCCAGTAAAACAAGAAACCACGGTAGTGTTCGATGTCTCAGAGCAATTATCTGATGATGATTTTGAAGATATTGAGGGGTATTAACTTGAACTTAACGTCTAGTCAGTTTGAGCAGCTAAGATCTTTTGAAATCTGCTTTATCGAATACCCTGCAATAACTGAAATTTACTCTATTTTCGATCAACTTCGTTTTAATCACTCTCTTGGCGGTGAACCAGAGTCTTTCTTGTTAACTGGAGAGGCCGGAAGTGGAAAGACGGCTTTGATTAATAATTACCTATCACGCTTTCCGTCGAGTTCAACTTGGAGCAAACAATCTGTTCTTAGCACCAGAGTGCCAAGCCGCATAAATGAACAGAACACGCTTACGCAGTTTTTAGTCGATTTAGATGGAAAGTCTGGGGGAAGAGGTACTCGACGACGTAATGAAATTGCTCTTGGTGAGGCTGTTGTAAAGCAACTCAAACGTAAATCTGTTGAGCTGATTATCGTCAATGAAATTCAAGAGCTTGTGGAGTTTTCTACAGCAGAAGAAAGGCAAGCTATTGCTAATACGTTCAAATACATAAGTGAAGAAGCAAAAGTCTCGTTTGTGTTGGTTGGTATGCCATATGCTGATGTGATAGCGACAGAGCCACAATGGAATTCGCGATTAATTTGGAGACGAAAGATTAACTATTTCAAGTTGTTGAAAGCTAACAGCCATTCGAGTGGAACGGCATCTTATAATTTTGACTTGGAGCAAAAAAAGCACTTTGCTAAATTTGTTGCTGGTTTGAGTGCGAGAATGGGCTTTGATGAACCGCCAGTGCTTACAAAAAATGAAGTGTTATATCCTTTGTTTATTATGTGTAGAGGGGAGTGCCGAGCGTTAAAGCACTTCTTGAAAGACGCACTACTTATGAGTTTCAGTGAGAACGTTGATACGATAGATAAAGCGATATTGTCACGTACCTTTTCATTTAAGTTTCCCTACTTGGACAACCCTTTTAATTGTTCTATCGAGGAGCTTCGTCTTCATCAAATTGACTCTGGATCGTCTTACAACCTGCATGCCATTGCCGTAGAAGATAAGATACTTGCTCCGCGATTTACGGATGCAATTCCATTGAGTATGTTACTGAGCAAAAATGGACTTAAAGCTTAAGTATTAGCTCTCACTCTTTAGACTCTTAAGCAACACCGCCTTCTCTTCATCAGTCATCTTATCAATGGCACACGCCAGTTCAGCACTCAATTCGTTCCTACAGAAAAAATAGTTCAAGGGAACATCTAACTCTTCAGCCATTCGTTCGAGTGTACCAATATCTGGTACGTGTCTACCTTTCTCATAATGGTTCATTCGCCCACTAGCAGAACTTGGTTCCATGCCGATTTTCACCCCTAAATCTTTTTGGGTGATCTTGACTTTTTTACGCGCAGCTTTGAGCCTCGCTGGGATTGGGTTGTCTTTCTGCACTTACACATTTCTTTTCAACCTTTAGATAACTTAGATTGTCTAAGTT
>NZ_MCYD01000959.1:0-3588 GCF_002876325.1 Vibrio sp. 10N.261.52.A1 | reverse complement strand
TTAATGTTTTCACTAATAAAAGTGAGCGTAGCTAAAAATCAGTTCCCAATTGTGGCGCCGCGTTTGAATTGCCTTGGTGTCATTCCCGACCATGCTTTAAATCGAGTACTGAAGTTTGCCGCATTCGGATACCCAACGATCTCGCCGATGTGTTGAATAGACCAGTCGCTCGATTTCAATAAGCGCGCCGCGTACTCCATCCTCATTCGCATGATATGTGTCATAGGACTATGCGAATAGTAACGCTGGCACAAGCGATGGAAATGGGGCTCTGAACAAGGAAACAAGTTTGCTAATTCATGTACGTTCCATTCTTTGTGAAGCTGCTTTTGGACATTGTCGAATACACGCCTTAAACGGACCAGATTTCGTGACTGGTGATTAGGAACCGGCGCATTAATCAAAAACTCTATCTGTGCCACACTGTGATTGGCGATGGCACCACCTAAATCAATCGGCAAAGCAATGCTTCTCAACAGAGTATGTATGCAAGATGAGACAACTTCTGCCGCAGGCGAGAGCGTATAACTGATTTCATCACTGACGATATTTTCCCAGTGTTTATCCGGCGATAAAAAGATCCACGCTATCTGCCATGTTTCTTCTTCAATTCCAAAGCCATTCTCGATTCCGGATGGGACCGTAATGCAAGATCCCGGCTCTAGAATGTAACGGCACCCTCCACTCTCTAACCAACCTTTCCCTCTAACCGTGAACAACAGCATGTGTTTCTGTTGATTCTTTCTATATACCGAAAAGAAGTCGCGACATGACGCTGTACCACACTGAACGATACCTAGCTCTTCGAATGCCAGAACATGGCTTTGATCGACAAACTCTTGATGGGTCTTTTCAGAGATCTTGTATCGTTCTTGCTTTTCGCTCATTCCGCTGCCAGCTCATTTAGGTGACCAAACCATAAAAGTAGATAGTTTGACAAAAGTTTGTGATGAGTATGAACAATACAGTGAAATTAAATGCCGATACACTTCTTGCATATTAACGACAAGGGAAATGCGATGCTCTCTACATATCGTCATTTAGACAAAGATTTTTGGCAAAAGCTACTGCACATCGGTTTGCCTGTGTCATTACAAACTATGCTGTTCTCACTGCTCGGCGTAGTTGATATTTTTATGGTCAACCAACTTGGTGATTCAGCAACGGCAGCGGTCGGCGTTGGCAACCGCATATTCTTTTTTAATTTGATCATGGTGTCTGGGATTAGTGGTGCAGTAAGCGTGCTAGCTTCGCAATATTTTGGAGCGGGTGACTTTAGCGGCATCCGGCGTGTGTTGGCGCAATCATGGGCACTGTCTATTTTGGCCATCATCCCTTTTGTTTTAATTTATACATTGGTTCCTGAATCAGTCGTGTCTGTAGTGGCCTCAGACCCTGATTACATCCGCTTGGCAACGCATTACCTTTGGATAACAGGAGCCAGCCTTATTGGTACCGCAATTGTAGTGCCACTAGAAAGCGCACTGCGATCGGTTGGTGAAGCGAAATTGCCAACAAAAATCAGCATTTGGGCAATCATCGTCAATGCAATTCTAAATGCACTGCTTATCTTCGGATTGTTTGGTTTCCCAGAGCTAGGTGTGGTTGGCGCAGCGATCGGCACTACGGTTTCACGATGCTTTCAAACTGTCGCGCTGGTAGTAATGGCAAGAAAACGCTATCTACATTTGTTCCCTACAATCGGCAGTTTGCGCGATGCCATCTTGCCTAAGCACAGAAAGAAATACTTCAAGATCGCGATTCCTATGCTAGTTCACGATACGGCGTGGGCGGGTGGAATACTGATTTACAATGTCATTGTTGGTCAGATTGGCGTTGGCGAGCTTGCGATCATCTCGTTGTTATCGCCAGTAGAAAGTATCTTAATTTCGGCTTTCTTAGGTTTTGCCGTTGCCGCCTCGATCATCCTTGGTAATGAGATTGGTGCTAAGAACTATCAACGGGTTGAAAATACCGCTTGGGGCTATGTGCTTGTGAGTTGCGCGCTTGCTACTTTGCTAGCACTGCTGTGTTTTATCGCCAAACCCGCCATTGTGCAATTGATCGATTTAACTCATCTGGAACTCAAAGATACAGCAGTCAACGTCACGTTGGTGATGGCGGCTGGCATGATATTACGAGTCTTCAATATGGTTGGCATAGGAGGCGTGTTAAAAAGTGGTGGTGACATCAATTACAGCATCTTCATCGACATATTTGGCCAGTGGGCAATCGGGATTCCCCTCGCCTATTTCACCGCTTTGGTGCTTGGCTGGTCGTTAGAATGGGTGTTGATGATTGTGTTGCTGGAGGAACTGGCGAAGATCGCATTAACTAGCCAACGAATCCACTCTAAGAAATGGATCAACAACCTCATAGAAGAGTCTGATCAACTAACCACTTAAATACTGATTTGAACTAATAGAACGAAAGAACTCACACCCAAGGGCTGATTGATTACATTATGCTAACCATGATGCCCTTTTTCGTTTCACAAGCCTACGAAGTGACGACAACCTTAGATGTCAGTGAATCGATGGATAATTTGGTTTGAACTACCACGCCAATCTAGCATTGGATCCGCTTTATCTTGATCGAAACGCCCATCAATTAAGGTATCAACGTATTCCAGCACTTGCTTCTGATTCTCATCCAATTCACCAAGTTCATAGCCAGTCCACATCCAGATATCTTTGCCTTCGCATTCTGCTTTTACACGCTTAACCAACTTCAGTATTTCAGAAACGTTCGCAGGATGCAGAGGGTCACCACCAGAAAGTGATAAACCACGGCGTTTGATTCGCGGATCATTAAGATCGGCAATAATGTGGTCTTGTAGCTCTTGAGTGAACAAATGCCCAGAATCCAACCTTTGCGTCGACTGGTTATAACACCCACGGCACTGGTGCACGCAACCCGATACGAACAGAGTGCATCGTGTTCCTGGGCCGTTTACAACGTCGATTGGATGATATTGATGATAATTCATAAGGCAGTATTGAAAACTCGTGATGGCTTAATGGGTTACTTAAAATGTAGCGAATAGTAAAACCAATAAATTGGTATCGACATTAAGCCGATACCAATCTTGTTTCGTGAAACGTAGATCTTCTTAAGCAAGCAAACGATCTAAATGCTCACTAAAGGTGTTTCACTCGACGTTTAACTTCTTCTTGCTTACCGAAGTTAAATGGTCGTGCATCTGGGCTACCAAGGTAACCACAGACACGGCGTGTTACCGATACTTTAGTTGAGTCATGGTTGCCACATTTAGGACAGGTAAAGCCCTTACTCGTACAATCGAACTCACCGTTGTAACCACACTCGTAACACTCATCAATCGGCGTGTTGGTACCGTAGTAAGGAACACGTGTGTAACTGTAATCCCATACGTTTTCTAGTGCTTCGATGTTTTTCTGCATGTTAGGGAATTCACCGTAACAAATGAAACCACCACTAGAAATTTCAGGATAAGGCATCTCGAAATCAATCTTATCGTATGGGTTCACTTTCTTCTGTACGTCTAAGTGGAAGCTGTTTGTGTAGTAGCCACGATCTGTTACGCCATCAATCACACCAAACTCTTTG
>NZ_MCYD01000958.1:0-6547 GCF_002876325.1 Vibrio sp. 10N.261.52.A1 | reverse complement strand
AAAATGGTCTACATGGGTCAACTTTCATTGCAATTCGCCTAGACAAAATTGTAGGATACTTACACATATTGGCTATTTTTGAGTATTTACTTACAACAAAAACTTGCTAATAAGTCGGTGATATCTAACTCCCACCTATATAAACCACTAGTTTGTGGTTAAAAATAAACGGATATCACTAAGGATTGTTTTTCTCGCAATACTTTTCCTGCGAGATACGGAAAGGATTCAAACCGCCAACACAGGCCGGTTTAGACTCATAAATATAAAAGGACAAGGCTGACTTTATACAAAGAAGTTGCGCCTAGATTTAACTGGAAGGATGTATCTATGGTAGATCAAGAGCAGAACTCACAGGGTCTGTATACTCCTGAACTGGAGCATGACGCTTGTGGTATCGGTTTTGTTGCGCATCTAAAGAATCGCAAATCTCATGATGTAGTAACTCAAGCACTCGATATGCTTGCACGTATGGAACACCGTGGCGGCCAAGGCTGCGATCCGTGTTCTGGTGATGGTGCAGGTATCCTGCTACAGAAGCCGCACGAATTCTTACTTGAAGAAGCCGTTAAGCTTGGAATTAAACTGCCGTCTTTTGAAAAATATGGTGTTGGTGTTGTACTTTTCCCTAAAGATGAACACAAACGTGCACAGTGTCGCGACATTCTAGAACGCAATGCACAACGCCTAGAGTTAGAAGTGATCGGCTACCGTGAACTTCCGACGGACAATTCAATGATTGGTGCTGACCCACTAAGCACTGAACCTCAATTTGAACACGTATTTATCTCTGGCGGCCCTGGTATTACTCCAGAAGAGCTTGAGCGTAAACTGTACGTTCTGCGTAACTACACTGTTCGCGTGTGCCTAGAAAGCGTTTCAAATATCGGTGATGACTTCTACATCAACTCTATGTCTTACAAGACATTGGTGTACAAAGGTCAGCTAACAACAGAACAAGTTCCTCAGTACTTCCTAGACCTGCAAAACCCAACGATGGTGACGGCTCTAGCACTTGTACACTCTCGCTTCTCTACCAATACATTCCCACGTTGGCGCCTAGCTCAGCCTTTCCGTTACATCGCACATAACGGCGAAATCAATACGGTTCGCGGCAACCTTAACTGGATGAAAGCGCGTGAAGCGATCCTAGAATCGGATCTATTCACACAAGCTGAAATCGACATGCTACTGCCTATCTGTCAGGAAGGCAGCTCGGATTCATCAAACTTCGACATGGCATTGGAGCTTCTAGTTCTGTCTGGTCGTACTCTGCCACATGCGCTGATGATGATGATCCCGGAAGCATGGCAAGAAAACAAAAACATGGACCCAACTCGTCGCGCGTTCTACCAGTACCACGCGAACGTAATGGAACCATGGGATGGCCCAGCTTCAGTATGTTTCACTGATGGTGTTCAAGTAGGTGCAACTCTTGACCGTAACGGTCTGCGCCCTTCTCGCTACACAGTGACCAAAGACGATTTCCTAGTGATGGCGTCTGAATCAGGTGTTGTTGAAATCGCACCAGAAAACGTTGAATACCGTGGTCGTCTACAACCAGGTCGTATCTTCGTTGCTGACCTTGAGCAAGGCCGCATCATTTCTGATGAAGAAGTGAAAGATGGCATCGCGAAATCTCAACCTTACGAGAAATGGGTTGAAGAGAACCTTCTGAGCCTTAAAAAGCTACCAGACGCGAGCAACGAATTTAGCCAACCTTCTCCAGAGAAACTTCTGCACAAACAACAATCGTTTGGTGTCAGCTCTGAAGAAGTAAACGAAATCATTCTACCTCTTGCGAAGACGGGCTATGAGCCACTTTCTGCAATGGGTGCTGACTGGCCGCTAGCGATTCTTTCTCACCAATCGCAGCACCTTTCAAACTACTTCAAGCAGCTGTTTGCACAGGTAACTAACCCACCGATCGACCCGATCCGTGAGCGTATGGTTATGTCTCTGAACACTTACCTAGGTAAAGATCAGAACCTACTTTCAGAAACACCTGAACACTGTCAAAAGGTAGAGCTTGAGTCTCCAGTACTGTCTAACTCTGAGTTAGAAAAACTGCGTGCTATCGATAACGAGCACCTTCAAGCGAAGACACTGGATATCGTATTCCAAGCAAACGGAGACCAAGGTAAGTTAGAGCGTGCACTGAAACGTATTTGCCAATACGCAGAAGATGCCGTGATTGATGGTTACTCAATCATCCTACTGACTGACCGTGCGGTTAACTCTAACCACGCTGCAATTCCAGCAATGCTGGCTGTTGGCGCGGTACACCACCACCTAATCCGTAAAGGCCTACGTGCTAAGTGTGACATCGTGGTTGAAACGGGTGATGCTCGTGAAACACACCACTTCGCAACACTTCTGGGCTACGGTGCAAACGCAGTTAACCCATACCTAGTGATTGAAACGATTGTTGAACTACAACGTACTAAGAAACTAGACCCGAACGTTCACCCACGTGAGTTCTTCGATAACTACCGTAAAGGTGTTAACGGCGGTCTACTGAAGATCTTCTCTAAGATGGGTATCTCGACACTGCAGTCTTACCACGGTGCACAAATCTTTGAAGCACTTGGTATCAGCAAGTCAGTAGTTGAAAAGTACTTCACAGGTACGGTTTCTCGTATTCAAGGTCTAACGATCGATGACATCGCTCGTGAAGTGCTTGTTCGTCACCGTGTTGGTTACCCAGCTCGTGAAATCCCAGCTCAAATTCTTGATGTTGGCGGTGTTTACCAGTGGAAACAACGTGGTGAGAAACACCTATTCAACCCAGAAACTATCTCTCTACTTCAAGAATCAACACGTAATAAAGATTACTCTCAATTCAAGAAGTACGCGAAAGCAGTTGATGACCAAGGCGACAACGCAGCAACACTACGTAGCCAACTTGATTTCATCAAGAACCCAGCAGGCTCTATTCCTCTAGCGGAAGTAGAACCAATCGAGAATATCCTTAAGCGTTTCGCTACTGGCGCAATGAGCTTTGGTTCTATCTCACATGAGGCTCACTCAACACTGGCTGTTGCAATGAACCGCATCGGTGCGAAATCAAATTCAGGCGAAGGTGGTGAAGATCCAGCACGTTTCGAACGTAAAGAAAACGGTGACTGGGAACGTTCAGCAATCAAACAGGTGGCTTCTGGTCGCTTTGGTGTAACGTCTTACTACCTATCGAACGCTGATGAGCTGCAAATCAAGATGGCTCAAGGTGCGAAACCTGGTGAAGGTGGTCAACTACCTGGTGATAAGGTTGATGACTGGATCGGTGCGACGCGTCACTCGACTCCAGGCGTAGGTCTAATCTCGCCACCGCCACACCACGATATCTACTCAATCGAAGATTTGGCTCAGCTAATCTACGATCTGAAAAACGCGAACCGTAACGGCCGTGTCAACGTGAAGCTAGTATCAGAAGCTGGCGTAGGTACGATTGCATCAGGTGTAGCAAAAGCGAAAGCTGACGTAGTACTTATCGCAGGTTTCGATGGCGGTACGGGTGCATCTCCGATGTCTTCTATCCGTCACACAGGTCTGCCTTGGGAACTGGGTCTAGCGGAAACGCACCAAACACTACTGAAAAACGGCCTACGTAACCGTATCGTTGTTCAGTCTGATGGTCAGATGAAAACACCACGTGACCTTGCAGTAGCAACACTACTTGGTGCTGAAGAATGGGGCGTAGCAACAGCAGCATTAGTTGTTGAAGGTTGTATCATGATGCGTAAGTGTCACAAGAATACATGTCCTGTTGGTATCGCAACACAAAACAAAACTCTGCGTGAGCGTTTCGACGGCCGCGTAGAAGACGTAGTAACTTTCTTCCAATACATGGCTGAAGGTCTGCGTGAAGTAATGGCTGAACTTGGCTTCCGCTCTATCGATGAGATGGTGGGTCAATCGCACAAACTTAAAGTTCGTGACGATATCGGCCACTGGAAGTACAAGAACCTAGATCTAACACCTGTACTGCACATTGAGCAGGCTCGTGAAGAAGATGGTATCTACAACCAGACACAACAAAACCACAACCTAGAAGATGTTCTAGACCGCAAGTTGATCCAAGCTGCGATTCCTGCACTTGAGAAAGGTGAAGCTGTAAATGCGACCTTCCCAATCATCAACACGGACCGCTCTGCGGGTACCATGCTGTCGAACGAAATCTCGAAGGTTTACAAAGACCAAGGTTTGCCACAACCAATGAACGTTAAGTTCCACGGTAGCGCTGGCCAATCTTTCGGTGCGTTCCTTGCGAAAGGCGTTAAGTTCGAAGTAGAAGGCGACGCGAACGATTACTGGGGTAAAGGTCTGTCTGGCGGTACTTTGGTACTGTACCCAGATGCAAAATCTTCTATCGTTGCTGAAGATAACATCGTGGTTGGTAACGTATGTTTCTACGGTGCGACCTCAGGTGAATCTTTCATTCGCGGTATGGCTGGTGAACGTTTCTGTGTTCGTAACTCAGGTGCGAAGGTTGTTGTTGAGGGCGTTGGTGACCACGGTTGTGAATACATGACTGGCGGTGTAGCCGTTATCCTTGGCTCAACAGGTCGTAACTTTGCTGCGGGTATGAGTGGCGGTGTCGCTTATGTTTGGGATAAAGGCGGTGACTTCGAAACCAAGCTTAACCCTGAACTTGTAGACCTAGATCCAATTGAACAAGAAGATAAAGATCTTCTACTAGATATGCTAACCAAGCACGTTGAATTCACAGGAAGTGAAGTTGCTCAGTCTTTCCTAGACAACTTTGAAGCAAGTGTTGCATCACTAATTAAAGTAATGCCACGCGACTACAAAGCAGTTCTTGAGAAGCGTAAAGCTGAAGCACAACAGGCACAAACGGAAGAAGTGGAGGCAGTATAATGGGTAAGCCTACTGGATTTTTAGAACACGGTCGCGAGCTTCCAAAGAAGCTCGATCCATCGGTTCGTATTGAAGACAACAAAGAGTTCGTACTTAACGAAGAGTTTGGCGACAAGATCAATACTCAAGCATCTCGTTGTATGGACTGTGGCGTACCTTTCTGTCACAGCGGTTGTCCAATTGGTAACATCATCCCAGAATTTAATGACGCGGTTTATCGTGACAGCTGGGAAGAAGCTTGGAACATCCTAAGCTCGACCAATAACTTCCCTGAGTTTACAGGTCGTGTGTGTCCTTCTCCTTGTGAGAGTGCTTGTGTACTAGGTATTAACCAAGACCCAATCACCATCTGTAATATCGAGAAAACGATTGTAGAAACTGCGTACCGTGAAGGGTACGCAAAACCAAAAACACCTCGCTCTCGTACAGGCAAAACCGTAGCGATTGTTGGCTCTGGCCCTGCAGGTCTAGCCGCAGCTGAGCAGCTAAACAGCGCCGGCCATTCGGTGACGGTATTTGAACGTGACGAGAAAGTTGGCGGCCTACTGCGTTTCGGTATCCCAGATTTCAAACTAGGTATGGACGTGATTGATCGTAAGATCAACCTAATGGCTGAAGCTGGCGTTGAGTTTAAAGTGAATCAGCACATTGGTGTTGATGTTAACGCTCAACAGCTACGCCAAGAGTTTGATGTGGTATTGCTAACTGGTGGTTCTACGGTTCCTCGTGACCTACCAATCCCAGGTCGTGAATTGAAAGGCGTTCATTTTGCTATGGAATTCCTTGGCCAAAACAACCGCCGTGCAAACGACATGGACCTAAAAGGTGAAGAGATTCACGCTAAAGATAAGCACGTTGTGGTTATCGGTGGCGGTGATACTGGCTCTGATTGTGTGGGTACATCAAACCGTCACAAAGCAGCGAGCATCACTCAGGTTGAGATCATGCCGATCCCACCAGAGAAGCGCCCTGCAAATATGCCTTGGCCTCAATACCCGATGATCATGAAGACCACGACTTCTCACGAAGAAGGCTGTGAACGTCACTGGAACATCTTGACTAAAGAGTTCATCGGCAACGATCAAGGCGAAGTGACCGGTCTACGTATCGCCGATATCGTGTGGAAAGACGCAGCGCCAGGTGAGCGCCCTACTTTTGACGAAGTAGCAAACTCAGAGCGTGTGATTCCATGTGACCAAGCATTCCTAGCGATGGGTTTCCTACACCCAGAGCCAACCGGTGTACTTGCTCAACTTGATATCAAACTGGACGAGCGCGGTAACGTTGCTTCTGAAGGTTATGCAACCAACCAGAAAGGCGTTTTTGCCGCTGGTGATATGCGTACAGGTCAGTCTCTGGTCGTTCGCTGCATTAACGAAGGTCGTGAATGTGCAATTGCCATTGATGACTTCTTAATGGGTAACTCAAACCTAGAAGCGAAAGCCGATTCACTCATGCTTTCCGCATAATATTTCTCAGGCTAACGTCAATGACGTTAGCCTAGAGGAAAAGCAACACCCTTCCTAACTTTTATATTTGGCTAGCACTCGATGCTAGCCTTTTTTCTATCTGGCATTTTGTTACTACAGATGCGCCCTTACTATAAATGTTAAATATCATTAACATTCCCTATTCATATCTAATTGATATCAATCGAGTATTTTAGATT
>NZ_MCYD01000957.1:0-4404 GCF_002876325.1 Vibrio sp. 10N.261.52.A1 | reverse complement strand
ACAATTCCCCTTCCTTGGTATGGTTCAGACAGCCAATAACCTATAGTTACTTTTTGCATATCATGATCAATGGTATTGAAACTACAGTTACCAACGATGTTGTCTTGGTACACGATGGCACAGGTCATACTTTTACCTTCTGCGTAATCGTGTAATGAGCGCTGCACGAAGAGCCTAAAATCTTGTTCGGTTTTACAATGTGGCGGCCATGCAAGCCATTGACTTAAATACTCATTTTGACTTTGTGAGATTTCCGCGTAGTGAGAGGCGAAACGTTCTTCAACCAAAGCAATGGACAATTCATCATCGATAACTGTTTTAAACATGCATTTCCTTTTTTTTTGACGGTTCAGTTGGATGGATCTTAGTCGGCAAAACATAATGTCGCCTGTTTTTTAATATGCAACTATTTGTAGCACGATTTTTCCGTGATACGTTAGATCTATCACGAAACTCATTAAACCTTACATTAGTTGTGTATATAAACATTAACTATGCATTAGTATTGGCAGCCTAAATATATAAGAACAATAAAAATTCTAGGCTTAAGTAATGAATCAACATTGCCAAGACGTAACCGTAGACCTTAGAAAGGCTCTATTTGGTATAGCTAAGGCGCTTGATAACGTAGGTTTTGAAAGCAAAAATCATGGGCAACGAGTCGGTTATATCGCTTACCGCTGTGCCCTGAGTGTGGGCTGGGAAGAGGAACAAGCACAGCTTGCGTTCTCGTTGGGGCTCATTCACGATTGTGGTGTATCCCAAGTTGATGAACAGCTCAGTTTGTTCTCAGGTTTTGTTCCTGATTCCACCCACCACCATTGTCAGAAAGGCTATCAAATATTAAAAGAGTGTCCCGTACTTTCGATATTCTCTAAACCAGTGCTTTATCATCATACTCCTTGGGTGGAGCTTAAAGCGTTACCTATTAGTGAATTAGAGAAAGAACTGGCCGCGATTGTCATGCTTGCCGATAGGGTTGACTATCTCTATGGCATCACCTCTTCCGATCGCTATGGCAACCTCACCCCAGATGGAAAAGCGAGCATTATCGACCGTTTGACTGAACAAGCGGACGAGATGTTCGAAACCAACCTTGTGCAACATATGTGTGAGCTTGTCGACTTGGATGATTTCTGGTTCTCGATGGAGATCCCTTACATTGAAAACATGAGGGATAACTTTGAGCCCGTGCCTTTCTTTTCTCAACAGATGTCGTTGGATGAAACGGTCGCTTTTGCAGAGTTTATTGCCAATGTGGTGGATACCAAGAGCTCGTTTACCTTTAAGCATTCGTTGAAGGTGGGGCAGCTTTCAGAGTATTTAGCTAAGCAACTGGGTTACTCATATACAACGCAGCGTAAGCTCTATTTAGCAGGGTTAGTACATGATATCGGTAAGCTGCAAACGCCAAGTGATATCCTCCACAAACCAGACTTACTCACTGATGAGGAGTATTTCTGTATTAAGCGCCATGCAACGGATACAAGGTTCGCACTACAAGAGTTGTTCAGTTCACCTCAGATTTGTGAGTGGGCGTCGAATCATCATGAAAGGCTAGACGGTTCTGGTTATCCAATGGGTAAAACTGCAGAAGAACTGGATCAGCCCAGTCGAATTGTAGCGGTTGTCGACGTGTTCCAAGCATTGACGCAGTCTCGTCCGTATCGAAAGGGAATGACACTGGAAGAGACGATGGCGATTTTGACTGAGCATGTTGAGAACCATAAGCTCGACCGTGAAGTGTTTGAGTGTTTGAAGAAGCACGCTCAGTATTGTTTTGAGCTATCGACTGATAAGTGGGCTTACCCGATTTACGAAACGTGAGGATCTTGGAGTCGTTTCAATCCCTTCTCATTTTATTCATGGCGCTTACAATGACTTACAGTGATTGAGCAAGGCTACTGATATGGTGGTAAAAACCATTAAAGGAATAAGATGTTGAGAACGAAAATCATAGTGCTAGCTTTGGTTGCCGCTTTGTCAGGTTGTATGGATGAAGATGGTTACGATGAAGCGGCTTTAGAACAACTTGTCGATCGACAAGCGAACATTGAGGATGTAACGAATAAACTGGGGCAGCCCGATCGCATCATCAATAATGATGGATCTGTGGCTTATATTTATGAATATGAGTGCGATCTTCTCGCTTTTACGTTTTATAACGGAGAGTTGTTGTTCAAGGAAAGAGCCGCTAACGACGGTCTTTATGATTTTAAGATGATTAAACTAAGCGTTCAGTAAACGGTAAGTACAATCAATCGAGTTTGATGATCAACGGACATAGACTAAACAGAGACAGAAAAGCGATAGCCGAGGCTATCGCTTTTTATTTGGGGGCTTATTCGCTCAGGAGCAATGTAGCGAGGTTAGTATCGCTTTAAGATCTCGATGATCTCTTGCTCTGTTTCTGCAGCGATAATGGCATCAATGTCATCATCATTTTGGAACAGCTCAGATAGCGCCATGATGGTATGGATATGGCTATCTGAATCCATTGCCGCCAGAGTGATGGAAAGGTAAACGTCACCGTTATCTTCCGACTCTAAATCAACACCTTTTTTGAATACCGTCACCTGTAGTGATGCTTCGTTTACGCCGTCTTCAGGACGAGCATGAGGCATTGCAATCTTTGGAGCTAGAACATAGTACGCGCCAATGTCCTTGTGCTTTTGTTTGATAGCTTCAACGTAGCTTGCTTCAATCTTGTTGCTCGTTAGCAGTGTTGAACATGTCACATCAATCGCAGCATCAACCGTTAGGTTTTCTTCAGAGTTGATGATAACGCCTTGGTTACCGACTAAATCGAATAAACTCATGAAACAATCCACCCTAGAATCAGACCAACCACACCGAAGTCGAAGTCAGCAAATGTTGTTGCTTCTAGGCCAAGTCCGCCAAGAACAGGAAGCAGTAGCATAGGCAAGAAAGAGATACATAGGCCTTGAGTGAATGAACCTAGAATCGCACCACGTAGACCGCCAGTTGCGTTACCGTAAACGCCCGCTGCACCACCTACGAAGAAGTGAGGAACAACGCCCGCTACAATAATTGTCCAGCCAAGTGCGCCTTGTACTGCCATTGCGAGTAGGCCAGCAGCGAAAGAACAAAGGAAGCCAATAAGTACCGCGTTTGGTGCTACAGGGAATACCATAGGGCAGTCTAGAGCCGGTTTTGCACCCGGTACTAGCTTGTCTGAGATACCTTTAAATGCAGGAACGATTTCAGCAATCAACATCTTCACACCTTGCAGTACGATGTAAACACCGCCGGCAAACACAAGAGACTGCATGAATGTGAACACAACCCAGTTTTGACCATTTGAAACGGTTTCTACGAACTCACCGCCAGCGACAATCGAAGCAAACATGAAGAAGATTGCCATGGTTGTTGCTACTGCGACAGGCGTGTCACGTAGGAACATTAGGCTCTTAGGCACATTGATGTCTTCAGTTGTTTTCGACGTGTCACCAAACTTGCTACCAATGAAACCAGATACCAGGTATGAGAATGTTGAGAAGTGACCCATCGCTAGTTGATCGGTACCCATTACTTTCTCTGTGTATTTCTGAGCAAGTGCAGGCATGATGACCATCAGTGAACCCACAATGATCGAACCAATTGCGACTAAAGCCGTGCCCTGAATGTTCGCTGTAGACAGGATAACTGCAACCAGCATAGACATGAACATTGTGTGGTGACCCGTTAAGAAAATATATTTTAGAGGTGTTAAACGAGCCAATAAAATATTCACAACGAATGCGAAGAACATAATTAGAGCCATTTCATAACCGAATGCTTCTTGTGCTAACGCCACAATTGCTTCGTTATTTGGAATAACACCACTTACGCCGAATGCTTCAGTAAATACTACTGAGAAGTTATTTAGAGCACCAACTAAGGCACCAGCACCAAAACCTAAAATTAGGAAACCCATTACGGTTTTAATTGTGCCTTTAAGAATGGTAGAAATATCTGCTTTCTGTGCAACCAAGCCAATGAAAGCAATTAAACCCACCATGATTGCTGGCTCTTTTAATAAGCCAAGCATAAACTCGAAAAAGTTTTGCATAATTTTGACCTTACATGAAAGTTTTTAGTTGTTCTTCGATTGATGCTTTGTCAAAAATATTTTGTAGACTGATGATGTTTTGTTTACCAGCTTCTTTTAGTTGATTCGCAACGTCAGTTGCAGCAACCCAGATATCCGCAGTGCTTGATGCTGCAGAAGATAGATCTTCGTGATCAACTTCAGCTTCAAAACCAATTTTCTTAGCCACATCTTTCACTGCCATTTCCATCATTAGAGAAGTACCAAGGCCGTTACCGCAAACTACAAGAATCTTTTTCATAATATTTGTCTCGATTGGATTTTAAGGTTTGAGAAACTTCGTTCTCTTATTG
>NZ_MCYD01000956.1:0-1261 GCF_002876325.1 Vibrio sp. 10N.261.52.A1 | reverse complement strand
ACTCTACAGTGTCGGCAGCGCAAACTTGGAGCCACGAAGGGCAACCAGCACAGGTTATTGAACTGTTCACGTCAGAAGGTTGTTCTAGTTGTCCTCCCGCAGATGCGTATCTAAGTACATTTGAAGACGACCCAGCACTTTGGACACAAGTTATTCCTCTCGCGTATCACGTCGACTATTGGGATTACTTAGGGTGGGGAGATAAATTCGCGAGTAAGGCCTTTAGTCAGAAACAACGACTATACAAAGCATACGGGGTAACAAGCGGGGTCTATACGCCGGGTTTTGTTGTTGACGGTAAGGAGTGGCGTGGCTACTTCAACTGGCTCGATAGAACGTTACCTTCGCTCCCCCAAAAGCATAACCCCAAGCTGACGGTAAATCATAAAAGCGACACGTTCAGCGTGAGTTACGAAGGTAAAGGTGATTATGTGGCACATATCGCTCTATTGGCGATGAACGAAGTCACAAGTGTAAAAGCTGGTGAAAACAGAGGTAAGAAGTTAGAGCATGATTTTGTCGTAGTGTACGATGGCTACCAACGTGGTGAATCTGAGTGGCAATTCAATGTGGACTTTGATCCGCTAGTCGCTTCGCCCGATGCCGTAGCTATCTGGTTAACCGCACCTAATTCGTACGCACCTGAACAGACGGTAGCAGGGTGGTTGAATTAAACTCACGGTGCTCAACGCCAAGCGTCCCTCAATTATCAAGTTAGAAATTGGGGCGACACCAAACCGGTACTGTGTCGCCTTCGTCCCGTTTTAGTTGGTCTAAATTGAAGTTACAGGCTGGAAAGGGGCGATTTAGTTACGTAATACAGCGGAAATACGATAGTATAGCGCGCTATTATTTTAGCTTTGAGTTCCTGCAATTAATGACTAACACCACAGCACCAACCAACTTCTCTGATCTTGGCTTAATTTCTCCTTTGATGGCTCGCCTTAGTGAGCTTGAATATCTACAGCCAACACCTATCCAAGCGCAAGTTATTCCTAGTGTGTTAGCAAGACGCGATTTGATTGCAGGCGCGAATACTGGCTCTGGTAAAACCGCTGCATTTGCACTTCCACTTTTACAACAGATCCACGAAGGCGCACCTTTAGAGCGTCGTTCGGGCAAAGGTAACTTCGTTTCTGGTCTTATCTTAGTGCCGACTCGCGAACTGGCTAAACAAGTTGCTGATAGCGTTAAATCTTACGCAGTGCATTTTAACGGTGCGATTAAAACGGTTTGTGTATTTGGTGGTGTGTCTGTGAAC
>NZ_MCYD01000955.1:0-572 GCF_002876325.1 Vibrio sp. 10N.261.52.A1 | reverse complement strand
TGAAGGGCATTAGCGCTTAAAAGCGCGATTTCGATATAAACCTACCAACTCGTCTCAAATATAAGACAAGAATAAGCATTTAGTTTAGTGGCCAATACCACTCACGTTATCTACCGATATTCTAAGCACTTCAATTATGAAAAAGATTGTACTTAGATGCCAAAATTAGTCGGCTTTGATGAGCGTTGCGGAGATTGAACGGCTTTCGTTGTTCGATATAACAGCGAACAAAAATGGTCTGATAATTGATGAGATGAAACTGATATACTGAGAGTAAATAAATGACGAGTGAATCTCATGACACAAGTAAATAACCCACTGCACGGCATTACACTGCAAAAGCTACTAACAGAATTGGTAGAACATTACGGTTGGGAAGAGTTGAGCTACATGGTAAATATCAACTGCTTCAAAAAAGACCCAAGTATCAAATCGAGCTTAAAGTTTCTGCGCAAAACAGAATGGGCTCGTACTAAGGTAGAGCAAATCTACATTGATTTAAAACGTTAATCCCTGGCTGCTCAATCAGTCCCGTGTTAGTAATAATACGGGGCCATCTCGCATCTCGCATC
>NZ_MCYD01000954.1:0-1625 GCF_002876325.1 Vibrio sp. 10N.261.52.A1 | reverse complement strand
TTCCAAGGCTAATTTGTTATCGGGCTCACCACCCGTTCCGGCCAAGTAAAGCTCAGCCAATCTGAACTGTGCATCTGCATTGCCGTTTTCCGCGGATTGTGAATACCAATAGAATGCGTCATCGATGTTTTTAGAGACGCCTATCCCTAATTCATACGCTTGTGCTAATTGATATTGTGATGCCGAGTCTTTAGGTGATGGATCTGCTGCGCTACGTTCTTCACTGTTATTTGCCGCGTGGGCGAGGGAGGAAAGCAATAAAACAAGGGCTAGAAGCAGTGTTCTCAGGGGCGATGATGTTAGAAAGTTGGATAGGATAAGCAAAAGATAAGTCTCGTAAAAAGCCCAGTGCCGATATCAGTATCAAGACGCTATGTAGTGAATAGTAAAGTCGTACAGCTTTGAATCAGCCATACCACAGACAAGCAACTATATAGCGGTTATTTCAATAGATAAAGGAGACTGGGCTTTAATCGTGCTACTTAAGTGGCAAGATTTGAATCTCTACACGGCGGTTACAAGCACGGCCTTGAGACGTGTTGTTGTCGCATAGTGGGTAACGTTCGCCGTTACCACGAGCAATGGCACGGCCTGCCGCTACGTCTTGAGAGATCAAGAATGCACGAACAGATTCAGCACGGCGCTCAGAAAGGATTTGGTTCGTCGACTCACTGCCAGTACTGTCAGTGTGACCTTCGATTACTAGGCTAGTGTCTGGGTATTCAACTAGGATACGCGCAACACCACGAAGTGTGTTGTGAATGCTTGATTCAAGCGCGTAAGAACCAGAATCGAAACCAATGCCGTTTTCAAGGCGAAGTAGAAGTTGGTTTTCGCCAACACGCTCTACCTGAACACCTGAGTTCATCAGTTCTTCACGAAGTGCCGCTTCTTGTCGGTCAAAGTAGTAACCAATACCACCGCCAACAGCAGCACCGCCGGCAGCACCAATAAGAGCACGTTTACCACGGTCTTTAGAGTCACCGGTAGCAGCACCAGCAACGGCACCGGCGATTGCACCAATTAGAGCGCCTTGAGTTGCAGAGTTAGTCTCAGATTCGCCAGTAGTAGCGTTTTGGCGTTGAGTTGCCTGACAACCCGTAAGTGCGACAGTAAGCGCTAGGGCTAGTGTGATTTTTTTCAACGTATTTTCTCCATCATGTACTTCTGTCAAACGTATGGATTACGAATGACAAACATATAGTCCTGTAGGTCCTATTGATGGTTTTTATCAATACGCTGAAGCAATGTAAAGCGGCTCTATGATTTAGATATCTTTTTAGGTGCCTGTGCCCCAGCAACTGGTCGATTAACAGACAATTTACGGCCTTTCTTCAAGCCAACTTCGTAATCAGCGGTGAGATTTTTCATCGCCTCTTTAAGTTGTTGTTTGAAGGTTTCGCGGTCGATATTTTTGAACTCTTTATCGATGTAGTTATTGATTTTGTTGTTCGACTCGTCGTCTGGTGTGATCGTCGGTAGTTTTTCAAGCGCACCTTCAACCCAACCTGATACAAAGGAATTCACGCGACGGGTTACTTCTAATGTACCCGTACCAGACCCCGCAAAGCTGTTGCGGAATTGGCCAGTATGTTCATTCAGTTCACGATAGATGATATCGAAAG
>NZ_MCYD01000953.1:0-941 GCF_002876325.1 Vibrio sp. 10N.261.52.A1 | reverse complement strand
CTCTAACCAACTGAGCTACGGACCCATTCCTTAAGAACGAGGAAGATATTAACGACTGATTTATTGTGGCGCAAGTGGAAATTACACTTGAATCAACCGTTTGCTCTTATTCGCATCAATACGTTGATTTTTTAGACGTGAAACCGAAATAAACTTGAGTTAGGTCACACTGAACCAGTGCCCTACTCTTTGTTACTCTTCTTCTACATCGAACACAACATTGTAGTTTTCGGTATAAGTACAGTTTGGTTGACGGCTACAAGTGAAGAAACGCCGTCCTTTGTAGTCACCTTGGCTAGCCAGCTTGATGATCATCGGGCTGCCACACTTCTTACAGAATCGAACCTCTTTGTCCGGTTCGATCAGGTCAATATGAGTCGCCAACAACCTTTTCAAGCGGCTCACTTGGTAACTGTGCTTAACGGAAGCACCAATAAGCGGTAAGCCAGCAGACTTACATACATGGATAAGTAGCTTCTCTCGGTCCACTTTGCCTTTATTTAGCTCTTTACCATTATCAAGTTCAATAATCACGCGCGGTTCCAGCGTTCTTGGGTCACAAACCACAAAGTCAAAATAGCTACGAGAGATCTTGTTATTCGCGATAAACCAATTCTTCTTAGTATTTGTTTTCGCAGGTGCCAACACATTCGACATGTTTACTTTGGCAAACACGACACCGTGAGTACCTACCGCCGTAGTCAGTGCATTATAAAACGCGGCTTGTTGCATGTTGAGCAACGCCCCTCTCTTTTGATACGCGTGGTCTTTAGTGTCGTCATGTTTGAATACGTACTTCTGAATGAAGTAAAAGAAGACAACAAGTACCACTACAACGATAAATATATTGGTCATTAGTAAAACACAGTCAAAGATTCATGGAGATAAAGAATTTGTAGCGTAAGTAGAAAACAAGAAACTGGCAAGAAAAAGAGAATCAG
>NZ_MCYD01000952.1:7502-14752 GCF_002876325.1 Vibrio sp. 10N.261.52.A1 | reverse complement strand
GCAGAACACCGGTGCCTGTTTCATCTTGAACCTTAATACCAGGAACACTTTGAAGAGCAGAATCAACCGAAAGCGTACCCGTTTTTTTAATCTGTTCATTGGTCAAAACGGTACGAGCGCCAGGGTACTCTTTCACGTCCTCGAGCTCTGAGTTGCCGATCAAACTACCGGTAACGACAACCGTTTCCATGGTCGTTGTTTGAGGCTCAGATGCGGCAAATGCGCCCATGGACGTCACGGAAGCGATGGCCATTGATAGAGCACTTAGACGCAACTTTTTGTGCGATTGAGTACAGGGGTTACCATCCAAATTCTGGTAAGGCATGAAAATCTCCTAAAAAGGCAGGTTAAGGTCAAAGGCACCGTTATCGATTCGATGTGTCCTTTGACCTTTTGGGCTAAACGGCCTCAACATAAGGCCAAAACTGTTCGCTATTTGCTAGCAAACACAAATGTTTGAAACTGAGTTGGCATTTAGAACTGGTAGCCATAGCTGAGCATGAATTCAGCTGGTGCACCGTAACCAACCTGGTTGGTGCCAGACTTACCATTGGTTGTTCCAAGAATGTATTTCTCGTTCAGCACGTTGTAAGCATTCGCTTGGACTTTGTGACGACCGGTGGTGTACGCCGCCATCAAATCAACCGTGGTGTAATCCCCCAATGCGACGGCTTCGTCATTACCCGCATAGCGGTCGCCGACATATTTCACACCGCCACCTAAACGCCAGTTGTCGTCTAGCTGGTAGGTACTCCACAGTGAGAACAAATGATCAGACACGTCGTTAGGTTTCTTGCCTGTCTCTTTGTCTTCAGCATCGAGGAAGCTGTAGCCAATCGAAATGTCCCATTGGTCTGAAATCTGACCGCGAGCTTCCAATTCAATGCCTTGGTGGCGCGCCTCAATCTTGTTGATCACATCCCCGTCGGTATTCGTTTCAGGTTGCTCTTGGTCAATTTGGAAAACCGCTGCATTGAGCATCAAGGCGTTATCCAATAGGTAGGCTTTTGCACCGACTTCCTTTAGATCGGTATGGAAGAACTCCGCTAACTTCGGGTTGATGTAAATACCTGAGTAAGGTAATTGCCATGAACGAGCTAAGCTTGCATACACCGACATATCACTGTTGAGACGATAGACAACACCACCACGGTAGCTCACCTTGTTATCATCTAGGTGCTCTTTGGCAGATCCTGCCTTTTGTTGTTCCAGTTCCATAGAGTCATAACGAACGTTACCTATTACCGATAGATCGCCAAAGGTATAAACATCTTGAATGTAAACGCCAGTGGTCGTTGTGGTGTTATCACGGAACGGTTTAAAACCCGGATCCGGTGTTGGACCAGCAACAGGGTTGTATATATCTTTTGGGGGTAAAGTTTTATCGCTTGCAAGCGTAAGATCGATATTGATTTGGTTGTAGTCAGCACCAATCATCATTTGATTAGAATCGGTTTCCCAAACGAGTTCCGATTGCAGTGTTGTCGTGGTACGAGGGTCATAGCCGAAGTTGTTGACAGTTTGATCAACCTCGCTCCCCGTAACTATATCGTTACTTTGACGCGTGCCCTTTTGTTCTAACTCGATATGGTTGTATGCTGCGCGGTTGGTCCATGCCCATTCACTATTCAAAAGCCATTCGTAATTAACGCCAACACGAATGCTGTCCGACTCTTGATAATCATTGGTACCGCCGTAAAAAGTGCTTTCGGAAACATCGACTGGTTTACCATTTTTGGATGGAACACCACGGTAAGGCACTAATTCTTGGTGAGCATATTCAACATCGAGATCAATAGTATGTCCATCAGAAGGCATCACTCGAATCGTTGGGGCAATAAAGAAATCGTTAGAATCCACATGATCGACGTAAGAATCGGCTTGGCGATGCTCCACATTGATACGGCCATTAACCTTGTCTGAAAAAGCCATTGAACTATCAACTTGTCCAACAAACTGGCTGTTGCTGCCCACACTACCATTTACATTGGTGAAGTTTTCACCCTCTGCACGCTTAGTGACTAGATTAATGATACCGCCAGCAGAACCTCGACCATAAAGCGCACCAGCCGGGCCTTTAACAATTTCAACACGCTCAATGTTTGCGAGGCTTCGGTATGACTGTAAGGTCCCATCATCACGCATACCATCACGATACATGTCATTGAGTGAGTCAAAACCACGGATAACGAACTGGTCTCGGCTACCTTCGCCTAGGGTATTATTGACGCCAGCTACACCATCGAGTGCATCCACTAAACGTACCGCGCCTCGGTCTTCCATTTCTGTCTTCGTGACCACAGATACTGCTTGTGGTACGTCCAACCATTCAACATCTGTCTTGGTTCCTGACTGAGGCATATGTTCTGCATATCCTTCGTATTGGTGACCAATAATGTGCAATGTTTCATCCACTTTGGCTTGTTCTTCAGCCACTGCATTTGGTACGCCAACGACCACCGTCAATGCCCCTCCAATCGCGAGAGCAAGAGGAGATAAGTTCAATCTGATATCCATTTTCTAATTCCGTTTTAATTTATAAATTCTCAACAGCGCGAATGAAAACAAATATCATTTATGTTTGCAATATATATTTTTTGATCTATATTTGCCCGGCAATATGCAACTGCACTATTAACACCATTATCAATAAAAACAATAACATAGAAAGAAGCCTTCCCTAAAAACAAGAAAAAGGCCACTTGAATGCAAGTTGTGAGCAGGTAACAACAACGTTTTATAAATTAGGAAAGCCCAATGAAATCTACGATTATTATTGTGAGTCACGTCGTCAATGACGCAGTCACTCACGGCTTCGTACCGACAGCAAAAGCGATGGGGCTTAACGTCATACTGATCACAGATCACAAGCTCAGCCACCTAAAATTGAGTAACGATGACGAGCGTTTTAGCCCAGACGCAATTCTTGAATGTGATGTGTTTAATCCACTTGAACTTATCGATACCATCACAGAACAAAACCTGAAACCTAGCGCTATTTTTAGTAATAGTGATCACTTGCAAACCTCTACCGCTATCTGTGCGCAATTCTTCGGCTTACCAGCAAAAGATTGGACGGTAACGTTGCAAGCAAAGAACAAGCACCTCACTCGCCAAGTTCTGAGCGATAAATATTTACCCAATGTGCAAAGTGAATTGCTCTACCAAGACATAGACTCTACGTTGAACTTTACGTTTCCTGTCGTCGCTAAACCCAAAGAGGGCGTGGCAAGCATAGACGTCCAGCGTTGTAACTCTAAAACTGAGCTGGAGAATTATTGCGAACGCTTTTGGCAGAAACATCCGACGAACCCAATCTTGGTTGAAGATTTTTTGCAGGGCCCACTGATCACCCTAGAAACCTTGGGAGACGAAGAAAACTTAGCTGCACTTGGTGGGTTTGATGTGGAGCTCTCTGAGCCTCCATTCTTTATTGAAACTGCTGCGACTTGGAATGGCGACAACAGCACTCAATTCAAAGATGAATGTGTCAGACAGTTGAAGGCATTTGGCGTAGGCTTCGGTGTTTGCCACAGTGAATTCATTATCACAGAGTCAGGTCCTGTATTAGTTGAAATTAACTATCGCAGTATTGGAGATGGTCGTGAGTTCCTACTCGACAATCTAAGTGGAGGAAAGTGGTTCAGCACCATCTTAAGCCTTCACCTCGGCAGCAAGCTAGACCCTTCATTCCAAATAAGTGGCAGTGCAAATGTCCACTATGTTGTGGCAAATCAAAGTGGCGTCATCGAGGGGACATCTACATCTTTCATTCATCAAGATGGCGATATTGTCACGCAGCAGCAGGTACTCAAACACCCGGGTGACGCCTTCCTACAAAGCTTTTCCAACAAAGATTACCTAGCGCGAATTTCTATAGCATCACCCTCAGGGCAAAGTTTAGATGCTGCTCTTCAACGCACTATTTCTCGATTCAATCTAACGTCAAACAGTGAGGTGAACGCATGAGCAGCAACGCTTCATACCTAACTCAGCGACTAGTGGACACTTGCCTTCGTGAAGACCTATTCGGCTTAGTGTCTAAAAGTCAGTTCACAGCCAGAACGCCAGCTACCCTTACTAGTTCGAATTACCCGGATGAGCAAGCATGGGCTCTCTTTTCCCATTCTGATTTCACGCTTTACCTACCTGTCACGCCAAGTTACTACATGCAGCGCTGGGTTTACGGTTCTCCTAATGGGGTGGATGGTAGTGGTTGGCTAATCGAGAAAAAGGGCCAGTTTGAACTTCAGCATAACTATCATGATTGGATTCAATTATTAAAAGCGTGTGCACATGAAAGCTCCCCCCCATTGCTAGATGGTTACTTACAAGAACTGGAATGTGCAGAGGAACACAAAGCACTATGTGATAACGCTTTCCAGCAAAATTCTAATTCATTAATGCAGCCGATTTCTAAGCTGACGCATTGGAACCAAAAATTACTGCGTGCTGATCAAATCGCGTCGTACCTTGATCACCCTTTTTATCCAACCGCTCGCGCAAAATTTGGGTTAAGTGATACAGACCTCAAGCAATATGCACCAGAGTTTGCACAAAGCTTTACTCTGCGTTGGCTCGCGATTGATAAGTCACTCGTCACTTTGACAAGTTCACAGCCACAATGCTGGCCAACCATGGAGCAAGTAGGTCTACCGGGCGACTTTGCTGTGAGTCATCATTTATTCCCAGCACACCCTTTAACACTACAAGGCCTTGAGTCTCTTCCAGAAGGCATTATTGAAGCCCCTACTCCATACCTTGAGGTTACGCCTACACTATCGGTGCGTACCGTTGTTGTGAATTCTGCACCAAATATTCACATCAAAGTACCTCTTATCATGCGTTCTCTAGGTACCAAAAACATTCGCTTAATCAAGCCTTCGACTCTTTATGATGGACACTGGTTCGAGCGCCTATTAACGCACTTGGAACAAAATGATAGCGACTTACAAGGCACGCTATTTCATTGCAATGAGAAACACGGTGGACACGTAGGAGATGACAAGAGCTTCGCTTACATCGTGCGTGAATATCCATTGAACCATTCGCAAGATAAAGCACTCGTTCCCGTTGCCGCGTTGGCTAGCCCAATGCCCGATGGCCGCTTGTTCTTAGAGCACCTCGCCGAACAGTATTATCACAATGACACGTTAGCTTGGTTTAAGGATTACGTTGATCTGCTTTCAAAAGTGCATCTGAGATTGTGGCTTCGCTACGGCATTGCATTGGAGTCCAACCAACAGAACGCCATTATAGCGTTCGGTGCTCAGGGAAAAATGACCTTAGCGATGAAGGACAATGATGCAGCGCGGATTTGGCCTGAGCGATTTAAAAACTTCGAACACCTCTCACCGGTTAAGTGCGATCAATTGCTGGATCAACGCATTAAAGTAGACGAGGAGCTGGCTCTTGGTCAGATGTTCACGACCATCACGTTACAGCTCGATATTGCGGCGATTGTTGAAGCAATGGCCGCACAAGCTATTGCGCCATCGGCTGACCTTTACAAAATAGTGGCAACTAGCCTTTCACTACAGCTAGAGCAACTTCGCAATCAAGGTCATGACGTTTCACTTGCCAACGAGTTGCTATTTGAATCACCGAATCTATACGCCAAGTATTTATTAAGCTCAGGCAGTTTGCTCTCGAAAGAAGCCTCCGGTGCTAGCGATATAAACAAATTTTATGGGTTATCGGCTCCGAACTTCTTACTACTTACCAGTGAAGAAGCACAACACGCTTACTTAGAATCCATCAAACAGAGCGTGAACTAATCCACCATGACCAAACTCATTTATTGTGTGCTGTTCTGCCACTTCATAGCGGCATTCGCAGCCTTAGGCATGCCTCTGTTTTTACCTATGGTATTACCGACACTTGGCGCACATATCGATTCAGATTGGGCAGGCATTTTATTTATTTTGCCAACCTTTTGTACTGCGTTAGCTGCACGATTTTGGGGGCAGTTTGCAGATAAATTTGGCAGACGTCGCTCTCTGTTACGAGCACAACTAGGGCTTGCTGCAGGGTTTGCTCTGTGTGGTTTGGCAGACAGTCTGACAATGTTTGTGTTTGGTCTTATTGTTCAAGGAACCTTTGGCGGCACCATGGCCGCCTCTAATAGCTACCTATCAAGTCAAATTAAAGACGCAAAGACCCTCGGTACCTCACTGAATAAGACCCAGCTTTCTGCTCGTTTGGCATTGATTGTCGCGCCCATCGGCCTAGGTTGGACATTGTCAGACACGAGTCCGCTCAATGCGTATCTGTGGTTGTCTGCCTTGCCTTTGTTAGCATTGGCAATCACCCTAACGCTCCCTGCTGATAACTTAGAGAAATTGGATGTAGAGAAAGAAGCAAAAGACCAAGCAACAAGTCAAAGAGAACAAGCAACACACAAGCCGTTACGCCATCTCTACTGGGTGTTCGGTGTACAGTTCTGCTTTGCTTTTTCGATGGTCGTCACCTTCCCCTATTTCTCACCTTTTGTGCAGCAATACGGTGTGACAAACCAAGCGTGGATAGGCTTTTTATACGCTCTTCCACACGGTGTTTACTTACTCTTTGCCGGAAAAGTTCATCTGTTTTCAGAAAGGCTCAACCGCCGTCACCCGCAAAATACCTTGTACCTTGGTTTTGGCTTGCTCTCAGTCAGCACAGCGATGCACCTGATACCGGATCAAACAACGCTAATCATCGCTCGAGTTGTTTTTGGACTTGGGTTGGTCTGTTGCTACCAAGGGCTGCATCAAGCCTTGGCCAACCAAATCGACCGACAACAAAGTGGCAAGATATTTTCGCGATTTGATGCCATGTCTAAATGGGGTGGCGTTGCAGCAGGGTTAAGCGCGTCTTTTATATCAAGCTTAGGGTGGCTTGAGGTTCCTTTCTTACTTTCTACTTTGATTAGCTTTAGTACTGCTATCGCAATGATCATTCTTTCAAAATTTGGACATCGACATGTTAAACACTCATTCATCTCCAACTGAGAACCGAGCTGAAAACAAGACGCAAATAAATCACAGTCAGGTTCGGCTCAATCAAGAAAAAGCCCAATTAAATACCATCATGGGCGTAGTGAATTGCTACCTGCGTGAATACGCGATACCGAATAAGCAAGTTGATTGGTGCTTCAACTCAGCATCACTACCGCAGACATTAAAAAGAAACTTTACGGCCAAGCAACGTGTGGCAATACATCTCCCTCAGCAAAATCAGACGCAAGAGAGTGGCTTGTTAGTCTTGCC
>NZ_MCYD01000952.1:0-6747 GCF_002876325.1 Vibrio sp. 10N.261.52.A1 | reverse complement strand
TTGTTAGTCTTGCCTGTTGAATACGTCAGTAAGCTAGGAAAAGTAAAACTTTCAGCTACACCTTGGTCGAAAACAGCTGGTGCTGGCTGGTCTAAATTAGACGCAACTCAAACCCTAACACTGTTACTCAATTACCTTAAACAAGTGTTAATGATCCCGTTCAACCATGAGTTGATAAAACAAATGCAGAACAGCTTGTTGGTAACCGAGCAATTCCTAAACACCGACAGCCCACTCCAGCAGCATAATGCCTTTATCGCGTCAGAACAGTCACTGCTCTGGGGACACACTTTTCACCCAACACCAAAAAGTCGTTCTGGAGTAAGTATGGATGACTTACTGGCTTGCTCCCCGGAAGTTGGCGCAAAGGTGCCTCTATATTGGTTTGAGGTGGAAGCAGCTTTACTGGATGTATTGCACTCAGATACGCGCACATCACCAAAAACGATGCTCGAGAAATTGGCACCGAGAGAAAGTGATTCAGAATCAAAATTACTTTATCCGTGCCACCCATGGGAAAGCTACACACTTCTACAAAACCCAGCAGTTCAACGTGCGATTGAACAAGGAAAAATTACACCATTAGGCTTAGGTGGAGACAAACTGTTACCCACTTCCTCCGTGCGTACTCTTTATCACCCAGATATGGAATGGTTTGCTAAGTTTTCCATCAATGTACGTTTGACCAACTGTGTTCGCAAAAACGCATGGTATGAACTCGACAGTGCCGTACAGTTAACCTCCATTCTACGTCCGATAAAAGAGAGCGAACAGCTGCGTAACCCTGTATTCAAGGTAATGAGTGAGCCGTACGCAACAACACTGAATCTAGGTTCAATTGCCGAGCAAGAGCCTGACGACATCATAAAAGCTCGTGAATCATTTGGCATTTTGTATCGTGAGAACTTCTCACTTAGTGAAACCGACATTCTACAACCGACGTTGGCAGGTTCGCTGTTTGCTTGTGATCGTGAAGGAAACAGCTGTATAGCTAACCAGCTAAAACAAAAAGCGAAAGCGACACAAAGCCAGTATGAGAATGTCGCTACCTTGTGGTTTGAGCGCTACTTGCATTGCTTGATTCCAGGCGTGTTTAACTATTACTTCAAACACGGGGTCGCATTTGAACCTCATCTACAAAACACGCTGATCGGTTTCGAAAAAGGTATGCCCTGCTGCGTGTGGATTCGAGATCTCGAAGGTACAAAATTGTTACCTGAATTTTGGCCTTCAGAGACATTACAACAGCTTTCAGAACGGGCCCAACAATCGGTTTACTACAGCCGAGAACAAGGCTGGAATCGCATTGGTTACTGCACCTTTATTAACAACATCAGTGAAGCCGTATTCTTTATTGCTGAAGGAAACGCCAAACTTGAAGAGACATTGTGGGAGTTATTACAAGAAGCCATCGTTCGTTGGCAATCAGTCAATGGCAAGCAACCAGAGTTAGTGGCGTTACTTGATGGCGGCTTCTTCCCAAGTAAGAACAACTTCACCACTCGCTTGATGCAAAATGCCGACAAAGAGTCGGGGTACACGCTAATTGCGACACCATGGGCGATTCAAAACACAGGAGAGTGTCATGACTAAGCCAACTCAGCTTCCCTCGTACATCGAGCAAGAAGTAAAACAGCTCGCAAAGCAGCAAAGTCAGCCATTGTGTGCTTACATGTATGACCTAAATGCGCTTGAACAGCACATCAAGCAGATGCGCCATGTATTACCCAAAAACGTGGAACTGTTTTATGCCGCAAAAGCTAACCCTTCTGCGCCAATCTTGAGGACTTTAGCGCCTTACGTTGATGGGTTTGAAGCGGCATCTGGCGGCGAACTTAGCCACCTCCAGCAGCAACAACTTAATAAACCACTGATCTTTGGTGGGCCAGGGAAGATGCCAAGTGAATTAGAGCAAGCGATACAACTTGAAGTCGATGCCATCCATGTCGAAAGTATTACAGAACTTCAGCGCATCGGAGCGTTAACACAAAAGTTGAATCGACCCGCTTCCATTTTTCTGCGTATGAATATCGACATTGGTGACATCACACTCAGCAAGTTAGCCATGGGAGGAAAACCCACCCCATTTGGTTTCGATGAAGCTGAATTGGATAACGCCATCATGTATCTACGTGATTTCCCGTTAATAGAGTTGAAAGGCTTCCACTTCCACCTAATGTCACATCAACTCGATGTTGGTCGTCACTTAGCACTCGTTCAACGTTATTTCCAAGTGGTTAAGCAATGGAAAGAGCAATACTCGCTTGAAGATCTCGTTATTAACCTCGGCGGTGGTATGGGGATCAATTACCAAGATCCTAGCCAACATTTCCCGTGGATAGAATTTTGCGACAAATTAGAATTCTTGATCGCTGAAGAACACATGCAAGATTGGACACTGCGCTTTGAGTGTGGACGCTATATCTCTGCGCCTTGCGGCTACTACGTAATGGAAGTGTTAGACATCAAACAGAACCTTGGCGAAAATTTTGTGATTGCTCGAGGCGGCACACACCATTTCCGTACACCTGCGGCACAAAGCCATGATCACCCTTTTACTGTCATCAACAATCAGCAGCACTCAATCATTTCGAACCCGATACACCACACCACTGCCAATTTGGTTGGCCAGCTATGTACACCAAAAGATGTACTCGCTCGAAACCAAAACATTGAATACGTCGACATCGGTGATTATCTTGTTTTCACCTTGGCAGGTGCTTATGCGTGGAACATTTCTCACCAGAACTTTTTGATGCATGAGCCACCTATATTTCACTACTTTTAAGCTTCGAGGAAACCAAGATAAAGCTTTGGAACTTAATCTCATCCAAAAACGAGCTGTCATCTAGGTAATACCTCGTAAACAAAAAGGCGCTAGCAAACCATCGCTCACTAGCGCCTTTCATCAAGCATCACTATGACTGAGCTTGTGAAGCTCTATTGTCCCCATTCGTTCTGACTTTGTAATTGTGTAACCAGCAACAAAGTAATCCAATACAAAGCCCCCAGAACGCACTTCCGATACCCAATAAATTCGTACCAGAAGCTGTAAATAAGAACGTAAACAGCGCTGGCTCTCTGTAGTGGCTGTCAGCCATCGAGACAGCTAAGCAATTCATTAATGTAGGCATCACTGCTAACCCCGCAACAGCGATAACTACCGCTGGAGGAACCGCACTAAACAGCGACACAAATGACATCCCCATCACGCCAGCCAATAAATAGAACACGCCCATCGAAATCCCTGCCATATAACGTGTTTTCGGGTCGTCATCGGCATTAGGACCCATACAGATCGCTCCGGTGATTGCGGCAAGGTTATACGCAAAGCCTCCCAGCGGCGCTAATAGTAACCCTGTCACACCTGTGGTAGTGATGATCTTGGATGAATCCACTTGGTACCCATTTGCTTTTAGCATGGCAAACCCCGGTAAGTTCTGCGAAGCCATCGTTACGATGAACAGCGGAATACCTACGCTGATAAGAGAAAAGAATTCGAAATCAGGCATAATGAATACCGGTGCCGTTAAACCTAGCGTGACCTGACTGACATCGAGCTTGCCAAGACCAATACACATCACCAAAGCAATGGCGAAAATGCTTGGGATGAGTAAATTTCCTAACCTCGACTTCGCCAAAACAAACACAGCAAGCATGACCACCACTATCTGTACTTCTTCCATTAACGACGTAAACAAGCCCAAACCGAACTGCAATAAAATCCCCGCCAGCATGGCCGAGGCAATCGATGTTGGAATCTGTTTCAGTACCCTTTCAAATATTCCGGCCATACCGACTAGCGTGATCAACAGCGAACTAAACAGGAATACAGCAACCGACTGATTCATCGTCAGACCTTCGAGCGAAGTAATCAACAGTGCAGCGCCCGGCGTCGACCAAGCCGTCACAACCGGTTTCTTGTAGCAGAAAGAAAGCAATATCGTGGTTGCCCCCATGCCAATTCCCAACGCCCAGAACCATGACGCGACCTGCTCTTGAGTTGCTCCGGCACTCATAGCAGCTTGGTAAATGATCGCTGCGGCGCTCGCATACCCAATAAATACAGCAATAAATCCCGTACTGACGTGGGAAAATTTTAGCTTAGTCATGTTATTTTATTCCTATGTACGTTATAACGCTCATAGCTAAACCTAGCACCTGTGCGCTATAACGCACAAGCTATTTATAGATAAAATCTTGTAGAAAAAGTATGCAAACAGAAATTAAAGTCGGTCCTAACTTAAAACGCCTACGCCAAGAAAAAGGCTGGAGCCTAGATAAAGCAGCAAAAGCGACAGGCGTAAGTAAAGCGATGTTAGGTCAAATTGAACGTGGGGAATCCAGTCCCACCGTTGCTAAGCTCTGGCAGATCGCATCTGGGTTTGAAGTGTCATTTTCCAGTTTTATCGCAGAAAGTTCGAACAATGAGCTGACGAGTCTATTCAGAGATGCAAACGAGTTAAGGCGTGAAGAATATGACGTTGGCTTCTTCGTCAGTTTATTATTTCCTTTTGAGGAAGCACTTGGGTTTGAGATCTTCGAGCTAACCCTCGCACCTGGCTATCAACATGAATCCGACCCGCATAACACTGGCGTTACCGAGCACATATTATGTATCTCAGGAGAGATGGCCGTGCTTTTTGATGGTGAATGGCAAACATTACAAGCAGGGCAAGCCGTTCGCTTTAATGCTAACCAAAAGCACGGATATAAGAACCTCGGTGAAGACAATGCGATGTTCCACAACGTAATTCACTACCCTGTAAAATAATGGTTAGCCTACACATCCGACCATTTATCTAGTATTAATAACAGTGAAAGGATATGCATCTATAAGAATTAGGGAGCCCATAATCAAATGACTCTAGAATCAAAACATGCCCTAGTTGTGGAAGGTGGCGCAATGCGTGGCATCTTTGCTGCTGGCGTGTTAGACGGCTTTATCGACCACCAATACAACCCGTTCGATTTCTGCATCGGCGTCTCTGCGGGCTCAACCAACTTAGCCTCTTGGTTGTCTAACCAACGCGGCCGAACCTATACGATTATCTCTGACTACTCATGCCAACCTGAATTTATTAACTTCAAAAAGTTTGCCAAAGGTGGACACTTACTTGACCTCGACTGGCTTTGGGATCATATCGCACAGCACTATCCATACGATATGGAAGCCTTTGATAAACAACCGCTTCCCTTTCAAGTCGTGACCACGGATGTTGAAACCGGTGAACCGCTTTACACGCAGGGTGAAAAAGATAACCTAGAAGAACTCCTCAAAGCTTCCTGCTCTGTCCCTATGGCCTACCGCACGCCTCTGAGAGTAAATGGTCGAAAAATGATAGACGGCGGAGTGGTCGATTCCATTCCCGTAATTGAGGCTTATAAACAAGGGGCGAAAGAAATCACAGTGATCCTCTCGCAAAAGCAGGGTTACAAAAAGCGCCCACCTAAAGCACCTTGGCTATTACGTCGCCTGATGAAAGAGACACCTCAACTGGCTGAGGCCATGATCACTCGTGCAGAGCAATACAATCAAACCTTAGACTTTATTGAGAACCCACCCCATGATTGCACGATTAAGGTTATCGTTCCTGATGATGGCTTCGCTGTGGGACGATTAACCACAGATAAAGACAAGCTTGAAGCCGGTTACCAAATGGGCCTTAAGGCAGCAAAGCGATTCGTTACACAAGAATAAAGCAGTTACTGAAGCTAAGTAGCCGGATTTAATCCCCCTGCTCTCTAGCTGCAAAGCAAAAAAAGCGAGCCACTAGGGCTCGCTTTTAAGTATTTAGTTTTAAGCTAAATTACAGAAGTTCTACTGACTGCTGAGCGATGACGAACTCTTCGTTGGTTGGGATAACCATCGCTACTGCGTCTAGCATCTCAGACTTAGCGATAATGCCGTCAGCACCAAAGCGAGCAGATTCGTTACCAGCAACATCTTCAACAAAACCTAGGATCTTAAGGTTTTTCAAGATTTCACGACGGATTGGTAGAGAGTTCTCGCCGATACCACCAGTGAAGATGATACCGTCTAGAGAGTCTAGTGTTGCAAGGTAAGAAGCAACGTATTTAGCTACGCGGTATGTGAATACTTCGAAAGCCAGCTTAGCGCCTTCATGGCCCTCTTCCATAGCTTCTAAAATGCCACGAGCATCGCTCGTAAGACCAGACACACCTAGGAATCCAGACTCCTTGTTAAGAGAGTTGAAGACCTGCTCTTGTGACCAACCTTTCTTAAGAAGGTATTCAATGATACCTGGGTCTAAGTCACCACAACGTGTCCCCATCATAAGGCCAGAAAGCGGTGTGAAGCCCATTGATGTATCAACACTGTTACCGTCTTTGATAGCACATACTGATGCGCCGTTACCTAGGTGAACAGAGATGAAGCTAGATTCCTCAACAGGCTTGTTTAGCATCTTCGCAGCTTCACGGCTTACGAAGTAGTGGCTAGTACCGTGAAAACCGTAACGACGTACACCGAAGTCTGTGTATAGCTCTTTAGCAATAGCACCAGTAAATGCGCGTTGTGGCATTGTTTGGTGGAAAGCCGTATCAAATACAGCGAACTGAGGCAAAGAAGGGAAAGCTTCAATCGCAGCGCGGATGCCTATAGCACCAGCTGGGTTATGAAGTGGAGCAAGATCAGATAGGCTTTCAATCTCGTTCGTTACTTCTTCAGTAATACGAACCGTTTGAGTGAACTTCTCACCACCGTGAACGATACGGTGACCGATA
>NZ_MCYD01000951.1:0-10686 GCF_002876325.1 Vibrio sp. 10N.261.52.A1 | reverse complement strand
CTAAAGGTTTTTATAAAAATTAAAGAATAGCTAGAAGTTCAACTTCAAATACTAGAGCTGCAAATGGTGGGATTGCAGCACCTGCGCCACGCTCACCGTATGCTAGATCTTGAGGGATGTATAGCTTCCACTTAGAGCCAACAGGCATCATTTGTAGAGCTTGTACCCAACCTTGAATTACGCCAGTTACTGGGAATTCAGCTGGTTGACCGCGAGATACAGAGCTGTCGAAAACAGTACCGTCAGTTAGTTCGCCGTGGTAGTGAACACGTACTTGCTTGTCTGCAGTTGGGATTTCGCCAGTGCCTTCCGTTAGTACTTCGTATTGAAGACCAGACTCAAGAACGGTTACTTCTGAACGAAGAGCGTTGTCAGCTAGGAAAGCTTCGCCGTCAGCAGCTGCAGCTTTAGCTAGTTCTTGACGTGCAGCTTCACCGCGAGTGTGTAGCTCTTGTAGTGCGTTGTTGATTTCGTCAACTTCGATAGCTGGCATGTCACCAACTAGAGCTGTAGCGATACCAGCAGCGATTGCGTCAACGTTTAGGCCTTCAAGACCAGAACCAGCAAGTTGTTGGCCCATTTGTAGACCGATACCGTAGCTAGCTTTTTGCTCTACAGTTTCAAATTTTACTTCAGACATGAAAAGTCACTCTTTTTGTCAGTACGAAAAAGGTAAGAATACCAGTATTAGCAGCGTGAAGAAACGGCTAGTCCCTGATCACTTGCGCTTTACCGTGTCCAAATCACAGCCATGTCAATTTTCTTGCATTGAGCCCCGTTGTGACGGAAAGATCTATACTGTTGGTACTTTGGTTTTTATACTGTAGTTATTCAATTTATAGGACGCAGTGGTATGAATCGTCGTCAAAAGAAAAAGCAGAAAGTTGACCACTTAGCAGAACTCAAGGATCGACTGAATCAGGTCAAAGAGAAATTGAGCTCGATCGATATTAAAGGACTGAAAACCTCAGCAGTGCAAACTTGGGGCTCATTACCAAAATTACACCAAAGATTATTAATGGTGATTTCGCCGATCGTTCTTGTCCTACTTGTTGTGCCGTTGCCTGAACCTAAAGTAGAGGCAACTCCGGTTACATCTCGCGTTGCGCTAGAGATAAATACCGTTGGGTTGAGCGAACAGCAAAACACCAAGAGCAGCTCATCAGAGCCGAGTAACAATAATTGGCAGGAATACCTAGTTAAGCAAGGTGATACCTTGGCTCAGGTTTTTCGAAACAACGATCTACCACTGTCTGATTTAAATGCGCTAGTGCGTATTGAAGGCGCAGACAAGCCACTCAGCCAGATCCGCAAAGGTCAGTTAGTTCGATTCAAATTAGCTGAAACCGGACAACTTGATATCCTGCAATTAGAGAAGGGCGACACATCAGTTATGTTCTTCCGTTTATCTGATGGTGGTTTTGGCCGCAGCAAATAGATATCTTGCGTGAGTGACGAACTCAACAGTACGAACGAGACAAAAAAGAGCTAAGCATTAGCTCTTTTTTTTGGTCGCTTGAAAGGCGCGAGCGGTAAGATGATCAACATAATACCAATGAAGGTGAGTGTATCAGGGATCTCATCGAACCATATGGCGCCAATCAACGCGACAAACACCAAGCCTGAATATTCAGCGAGGGCAATCTGACTAGAGTGTGCTTTTTGGTAGGCGGCAACCGCAAGCCCGTTATAACTCAGTATGAGCGTCGCACTCAATGCTATGTATCCAAGATGTTCTAAAGACACCGGTTGCCAATACAATAAGCATAGTATTAACGAGGCTGGGATAGAGAAGAGGGTTGTCCACCACAACGTGGTCACCACAGATTGTTCACTAGGGAGCTTTCGTACCAATACATTGAACAGGGCAAGCGTTAGTGCAGTCCCCAATGCAAACAGTGCTGCCCAGTGAAATTGCGATGGCCGTAAAACGATTAGCGCGCCAACAAAGCCGACAGTGGTGGCGATGACTTTGCCAAGCGCAGGCTGCTCTTTGAGTAGAAGCACTGACAGAGGCAGCATCAACAATGGGGCTACGTAAAATACCGCGTTAGCTGTCGCTAAGGACATATGAGTGATCGCGACCACCATACACCCACTGCCGATTAGGATCAGCTGTCCACGAATTAAGGTGACCTTGGCTTGTTGTAAGCGGCGTTGTTCTTTGTTTTGTTGCAGCCACAAAGGAGTAATGAGTAACAGAGATATCAACTGACGGAAAAAAATATACTGAAGAGGCGGTACTTCACCATTCAATAATTTTACCGCTACGTCAGAGAGCGAGGCAAACAGGTTGCCCGCAATCAGCAATAGGATACCGACAGTGATATTCGACATTACTTCTCTAATCTCATGTCTACGTGCGGAATATCATCTTCCAAGTACATTTCAGATATCGTCTTGAATCCATGGCTTGCGTAGAAGCTTTCTAGGTGTTCTTGTGCACCAATATCGATGGTCGTGTTCGGCCATAATGCCTCACAGCGAGTTAATGCTTCTACCAGTAATTTATGCCCTAAACCGTTGCCTCTTGCTGATAGTTTGGTGGCAACTCGGCCAATACTGGCATTGTCATAAGTCGTGCCAGGTGGTAATAAACGAGCACAAGCGATGAGTACTCCGTCCGCATAGCCCATTAGGTGCTGAACACCTTCAAGGTTATCTTTGCCATCGAGCTCTGGATAAGGGCAAGTTTGCTCAACTACAAATACATCGACTCGTAGTTGCAGTAGTTGATAGAGCTGCTGTGTTGAAAGTTCAGAAAAGGGAATAGAGTGCCAAGTGATCATGTTTACATCCAGAGATTATCGATGCTTTGAATGTACTATGCACACTGACTGTTGGCATTAACTATTGTTAATTCGACCTTTAATTCTACTCAAGCTTATCGCCGTTATTCCTAAGTAGGCAGCAATTTGATTGTCGTTGAGGCGTTGTTCCAGATCGGGGTAGTGCTCACAGAAAAGCTGGTAACGCTGCTCTGGGGTATAGAGCAACATGAATCGCTCTTTGTTTTCCTTGTGCATCAGCTGGGTTTCTAACAACTTTAAATACAGAGGATTATTAGAGGCACGCCACTCGATTACGGCCTTCATTGGCAGTTCTAATAGCGTGATAGGTGTGAGGGTTTCAAGCAGGTAAGGGGACGCTTGGTTTTTTATCAAGCTTTCAAAGCCGATGATCCAGTCTTGCTCCCAGTAGAACTCTTTGCTGTATTGCTTGCCCTCATCAGTGAGGTAACAAGCGTGGCATAAGCCTTCAAGCACGAAGTAAATTGAGCCCGCCATCTCTCCTTGGTTAATAAGGATGTGTCTGGTTGGTAGCTCAAGAGGCTTGGCGACAGCGACTAGCGATTCAATCTGACTTTCTGAGAAGTCGAAGCTTTGCAGTTGTTCGATAAAAGATGTGTGCATGAAAATAACCTAACCCAAATAAGTGCTGAAATCATCGCACTTATTTGAGTGTAGGTACAGTTCGGGCTAAATCAGCGTTGAGTGTGCTGCTCTAGGTAATCTTGAGCAAGCTCTCGCCCCATGTACTTACCTAAGGTTTTCAATGGTACCTTCTTAAGGTTAACCACAATCAAGCCATCTAGCGCATCATTAAACGATGGGTCGACGTTAAAGCACACTAGCTTGCCATTCATCCCAAGATACTGGCGCAGTAGTACCGGTAATCCTTTTCCTTGCTCCATACGAGCTAACACTTTGGATAGTAGAGGCACACTTGCTAGTGAAGACAATAGGTGATTTTGCCAGAACACATGACTGCTAGTATTGAGCGGTGACGAAGGAGAAACCAGACTCGCCTTTTCTTCATCATAATGGTGAATCGATAAGGTCGTCGCGATCAACAGGCGTGCATTGTGGCTGTAATCATTACTGATACTGACCGGGCCAAATAGGTGAGTGTATTTAGGGTGTCGAGAGACAAAAGTCGCAATACCTTTCCATAGCAGTAACAGTGAATTGAGGCTCTTTTGATAAGGTTTACTCACTACAGAGCGACCAAGTTCAATACTGTTATCTAAGGTATCGATGAACTCTTTATTGTAGTTGAACAGGCTACGGGAATAGAGTTGGTCTAATCCGTGTTCGGCAATTAGCTTGTCGACCATACCCAGTCGATAAGCACCGACTAATTCGGCCTTAGCTTTGTTCCACACAAACAGTTGATGGTAGTAAAGATCATACTCATCCAAGTCACAAGCAAGCCCGCTACCTTCACCGACTTCTCGAAAGCTCTCTTCTCTGACTCGACCAATCTCTCGCATTAAATTGGGAATAGATTGGCTTGGCGTACAGTAGACCTCGAAGTCACCCTGTTCGAGTAGCATCGTTTCTTGAGGTAGTGAGTCTATCTCTATTGCCAATACTTCTGGTGATATTGGCGCAATCACTTGGGTATCGAAAGAGGGGGCGTGGATCTGCGTGGTCGGGCTATCTTGTTGACTCATAAGATAGGTGTTGAGCCTTAGATAGTTGACGATATCCATCTCTTTTTCAAACGATTTTATCTCTGAATACGGAATCGATGAGCCAATCGAGATAGAGATAGTTGTCGCCTGTTTATTGAGAAGTTCACGCCCGAGTAGCGCGGTTCTCAGTAGTGGATGCACTCGACCGGCTTGATAGAACAGCTCACTGTTTTTTCCATTGATAAAGATTGGAACTGTCGTCGCTTGATGGCGCTTAACAAATTTAGCAACGGACTTGCTCCACTCAATGTCGGTAAGTGTTTTTGCTCCTTTGCGGTAGCTGGATACTTCTCCGGCTGGGAACACGATCAGCAGCCCACCATCAGCTAGGTGATGATTGGCATCTCGAATGGCCTTGGCATTGGTCCTTTTCGATTCTTTACCATTAAAGACATCAACACCAATGAAAAGATCATCCAGTTCAGGTAGTCGTTTGAGTAACTCATTCGCCAACACCTTCACATCCTTTCTTACTGATCCTACGAGATCAGCTAAGATCACTCCTTCAATCGCGCCGAGTGGGTGGTTCGCTACAATCACAACAGGGCCTTCTTCAGGAATGTTTTCCGTGCTTCCTGATGCAATGGAGTAGTCGATATTGAGCGCCGACAAGGTGTAATTCATGAATTCGAAACTAGATAACTCGTCTTGGCGATCTTGATAGAGTCGGTCTAGCTTAGATAGCCCAGTTGCCCACTCGACAACAGACTCACCCAAACCAAAAGGCGTGTAACGTGGTAAACGAAAAGGACTATCAATCATAATGAAGCTACCTTATTGACTAAAGTTATTTAGGAAACCGTCTTGATTCTTGAAATCTTTCACACTTAAAAACGCACCGCATAACCAAACCAGGCATGCCATGCCAAACAACAACCCGCCGTCGTAACCGACTATCTCGCCTGCTGCATTGAACTCAGGCATTTGAATGCCGAGTGGCGTAAACAGGTGGAAGAAAATTGCGCCACTCATGATCCCTAAACTCATAATGGCACCCAGGCCATGCCAGCGAGTGAACAGTAGAATGGCTGCAATCAATTCAGCGATGCCTATCAAATAGCCACCAAACGAACCGAACCAGCTTAAGCCTGACCATGTCGCGAGCGTGCCAAATATATGCTCTGTCTCGTATGAGCCTGTGAATTTAAAAAACAGCGACTGAATGAACACAAAAGCGATTAATGCTGCCGGAAGATGTTTAGCGGGTGTGAATGTCATGGTTATTCCCTTACTTAATCAGCTTCGGCCAAGCTTTATCGGCTTGTTGAATATGCTGGGCACGGTCTTTCTCCCAGGTCTCCTGAATCTCTTGGTCGTAGTTCAGGTAAAGTTTGTCATCCACTATGGTCCAATACTGTGGATCGCCTGGAGCAAAATCGTTTTTGGCAGAAACGGCCCATGCGCAATAACCACCATATTGAGGGGCATATTTTTCAGGATTATTAACAAATAAAGTCAGATTCTTTTCAGAAGAGAAATACCAATCCGCACCTTTGTATTCAGTGCTGAATTGTTTACTGCCTTCAACAGGCTTGCCTGAGGTGAAGTAAGCTACGGTATCGTAGCCATCGAGTGCCTTACTGCTAAAGAAGCCGGTATAGATTTCATCGGCGGCAAATACGTAAGGACTGACAAGTAGCATGACCATGGTGATTAGTTTTCTCATGATGGACTCCATCTATAGATTGATTGCTGGTGATAAATCAAAGGTAAAGCGCTGCTGATTTATCTGGCACGGTTTGATTGGTTCGCAAGGTGAGCCGGATGCATAAAACATCGAGGCTTGACCGTGCAAATTACGTAAATGGGTAAAGCTGACTGTGTGTGCGTCTTGACGATGCATGCAGGTTGCTAAATGAGGCTGTTCACTATGATGGTGAGAGTGAAACTTGAGCAAGTTCTGCTGATTCTTCCCCATCGCGACCAGTTGATCGTATTGGGCTTGTCGGTAGGCTTGTACTCGTTCTAAATCAACACCGGATGAGAACAGTGGTGAGTCGGTTTCCACTATTTTCTGTTGAATACCATCCCACATGTAGGCAATTACCACACCGTTGCGCTGCGTTAAATTCGGAGCAAAAGCCAGTAAGGTAAATGGGGCAAACGAGTTTAGGTTGAGCCTATGAAAAGCCTCGGAAAGCTGACTGAGATTACGACTCGAGGATAGGTTTTTCAGTAATAAACCACGGCTGACTAAAGGGCCGACTGGAACTATGCCTTGATAGTTGTTGAGCAGGCATAGTGAAAGCCCGTACTGGTTAATGCTGATCCAGCTACCACCGCCTGTTGGGTCGAGTGGCATGATGATATCGACACCGTTAACTTGATACTGTTTAGGTGGCATGGCTAATGCTCGTGTCTTTTGTTCATCACGATTAAAAAAGACCTGATAACCATTTTCTTCAAGTAACCAAGATACTGAACACATGATTATTGCTCCCTCAGATAGCTACTAGTGGTTGGGGCATAACCAAAGGTGTTACAGGTTTCAACATCAAGGAAGGTGGTGATCACTTTGATCATCGCGTAGTGATGATTGGCGTGCAGCGCTGCAAAAGTCACTTCTCTTTCTAGTGTTGAAGGTAGGCTAGCGAACACTTGAGTATCCATCGAAACCTCAGTTTGGATCGTGATAGGTGCTTCTAGATCATGATGGTCTAATCGCTCCAGCCAATTGATTACGTAGTGGATCTCTTTGATTGCCATCGACCTATCGTATTCGACTGGGTGACCACGACGGCGAGTGTTGTAATCAATGGTCGCATCCTCTTTCAAAATCAAAGCGTGAAAAAGATCCAGCGTATGGCGAGTATGCTCACCAATAGAGCTAGTGACGTGTGGCTTAGCACTCGTGAGATAATCGCTATCAGAAATTGCTGTCAGAAACTCTAGGCCTTGATTCAGTATCTCTACCGCTCCCTTGATACTAGGAGAGACAGCGGCAAAGGCGCTCGGCTGGGCTATCGGGTTCATGCATGTTCCTCATATAAAGTTAGTCGGTGGTTGGATATTGTTGAACAAGGCGTCGCTCTTCTTGCCATGCGTTAAACAGGCTCTTAAAAGATGGAGGCTGGTGGCCTCGCTGTTTCTGTTGAGCGCCGATGTCAAAAAGAATGCGGTATTGTTGAAGTAACGTAGAAAAAATCTCTCGCAGTGGGGCATTGCGATCCCATATGTGCCCAGCTTCACTGCTTGCACCATTGACTTCAAGGATAGTGAAATCCTCACCTCTCATTAGGCTGTGCATGTCCTTAAACTTGACGTCGAGTCGACCAAAGTGGAAGCCATCGAAGTCGTCAAATATTTCATCTAAACGTTCGGTTAGAGCCTGAGTGATGTATTGATTACCATCTCGGAAGATACAGCCACGGCTATGGCTACCTGCAAACGCAAGTTGGAACTCTTCGCCCTCTGCGAGTACTTGATCCAACTTATCTTCATGCCTTGGTAGATAAAGGTGACTGAGCTGCCCTGCTCGCGGGTTATCTTCTATTAATTGCTTGAGTGTCGAAGTGCCATCGCCAGTCACCATTGGCGAATATTTGAGAGTGATCGAAATGATCTCGCCTTGTTTGCTATTCGGGTAACGAACATAAAAAACACCAGCCTCAGCTTGATAAGGCGCCTTTTCTTGCAGCAAAAAGCGAGCATGATTTGGGAAGGATTCAATATATTGCTCAAGTTGATCTTGGTTATTGATCAGCTTGACGCCCACGCCTCGGCAACCAAGATCCGGTTTCGCCACAATAGGGAAATCAAGATCCGATTGGATGAGTGCACTGAGCGCATCTTCTGCTTGTTTCTTGCTGCTGAGATCAGTTTTGGTGAGGGTGATAAACGGCGAGATCCAGTGCTGGCTTGACGATCCGGCAAGGCTCAGTATCTCGTGTTTTGATTCACCAACCATGCCGCTGAGTTTGATACTCGGGTTGGCAATGAGTGGCAGTGCCCAATCAAAGTGCCGTAACCCTTGAATCAGACTCTGAATCACGACAGGTGTATAGAAAAACCAAGTCGGAAGAAACTCATAAGGAGAGACACTGCGCACAGTATCTTCTTCAAGCAGAGGCATGCCTGCATTGATTTGATGTGCGGGAATAACGCGAATATCTTGCGGTGAACTCATGATAATCCTCTAGAGTAGGTTTTATTCATTAATCGATTACCGACAAGCAGCAAAGCGATGGCACACGGGATGACGATCCATTGATATTCAGAGGCTTGCAGCCACGCTGATGTCCCTAAATAGTAGATGGCAGAGAAGACAATGCCAGTCCATAACGCAGTGGCGCTGATCACGGCAAACAAGAAAGTAGGGAGAGGGATGGCGAAAAAACCACTTAAGGTAAAACCAACCGTGCGTAGCCCAGGAATAAAGCGGATAACGAAAAGGCTGCTGAATGCGTTTTGACGTAATTTGGTGCGAAGTGCACGAAAGTACCGATTGGTGAGTGCCTTATAACGAACGCCTCTAAAATAACGCCCTGATTTACCAAGGTAATAAAGACCAAGATCACCAGTGGCAATGCCAATGAAAATTGCAAGTAACGCATATTGAGGAAGAATGAGCCCTTGCGTGGCTAAACCGGCAGCAGTCACAATCGCTAGGTCTTCAAGCAGGTAAGAAAGCGCGATGATGCCAAGCATTAGCCATAGCAGCGACTCCTCTCCTGAATGTAACCATGCTTGAATGCTCTCGGCGGTACTCATCAAATGTCCCTATTTATCCTATAGATGAATGGTTTTTGACCATTCACTGAGTGTAGTAAATTAAATAGACAGGAGGAGCTCTGAAAAACTTACAGCGAATTGCAGCTTTTTTACGTTGATTGGATTCAATAGGTGATTTGAGGTGTGCGATATTAGGCGAAGAATGAGCAGGAGTTTAAGCTTCGCAAGTTAAGGCTTTACACTGAGAATTTAGATAAGAAAAGAAAAAGGCTGAGTCGTTAAACTCAGCCTTTTAGAAGGTTAACTATTGATTACTAGAGTAATCTATTTAGTTAGATCAATTTGGTAAACGCCGAAACCAACATCGTCAGTGGCAACACGTTTCATTGGGTATTGACCCTTCTCTTTGATGAACTGTGCCGCTTTCTCACTTGGCGAAGTTTCAAAGCGGATATCTAGCTTTTTATCCGTTTTGATTGGTGCGAATGACCAGTTGTTATCAGCTGTTGGGCTCACTTGGCCTTGCTCTTTGCTTACGCGAGAGATGTAGTTCGCCAGTACAGTACGGTTCTCATCTGGTGCATCAAATGCGATGAAGTCTTCACCTGTGCCTGGGAATTTAGCGCTGTAAGCTCGGTAGTTGTTGGTTGCGATCAGGAAGTCTTGTTTCATGTCGATTGGCTTACCTTGGTAAGTTAGGCCAACAATACGCTGAGAATCAGGGTTAACCACTTTACAGTTTGCATCGTATTTCGCAGGCTGAGTTACGTCGATTTGGTAATTCACACCGTCGATAACATCGAAGTTGTAAGTACGGAAGTTATCCCACTCAATCAGCTGTTGTGGTGCTGTTGAGTTCACATCGATTTGGTTGAATTGGCCAGCAGAACACTCAAGCCACTCTTTTACTTCGTGACCCGTTACCTTCATCGCAACTAGCGTGTTCGGGTAAAGGTACAAGTCAGCAGCGTTACGGAAAGTTAGTTGACCAGATTCAACTTCAGTGAAGTTTGCTGGGTCATTCTTACGACCGCCTGCTTTGAATGGTGCCGCTGCAGAAAGTACTGGTGTACCGTCTAGGTCAGGGTCGCCTTGGATGAATTGCTCTACGTAATCTTTTTGTGCAAGGTTAACGATCTGTACGGTTGGATCGTCTTGTACTAGAGACAGGAAGCTGTACATCACGTCATCTGCTTTACCAATTGGTTGGTTCACAAAATCACGAGTAGCTTGGTGGTCTTTTTCTAGTGCTGTTACGATGCCTTCATCCGCTGCAGCCAGTGATTTCTTCTCGATCTTGTCGTAGATAGGGCGAGCTTCAGATTGGCCTTTTACTACTTCCCACTTACCGTCTTTTTGCGCCAGTGTTAGGTCCATAACACCTACGTGGCTACCCCAACGACCTGGCATTACTGCCGCAACACCGTTCATGGTGCCGTTTTCGTTGTCAACGCCTTGGATGTTGTCGAAGCCTTTACCTGGGAATACGGCGTGAGAGTGACCGAATGCAATCGCATCAATACCTTCTACTTCAGATA
>NZ_MCYD01000950.1:0-2239 GCF_002876325.1 Vibrio sp. 10N.261.52.A1 | reverse complement strand
GTGTGTTGATTACACTCTTCTTTTTAACTCAAAAGTTGTGACCTGATTAATTCGTTTCTACAACCGCCTTTATTACCATGATGTAAATCGACTGAAATAGTAAAAGCGACTCTATCAAGTGAAAGGATCAGTTTTCCGATTCACTTCCACTATCGACGGGATTAAAAATTCGCTCAATTATTATTTACGAAAGATAACCCCGAGAATCTGCCTCTGACAGCATGGAGGACTATGCGGAATAGCGGTTCGAGAAGCGTTGGAAAGGAAATGCTGTCACATGCTCAACTGTTCTTACTCCGACTATAGGGCATTTTAGAATTAAGAGAGCATGACCACGCCTGCCTAAACCGTGGATATAAAACTGACAATGCCACCTAGGTAATCGACACATTTCTACTAATACATAACTTCTGTTGATCAGCAGGTAATTAAAGCTAGTTAGCTTCTATCTAATTGTTTTGGTGAATGTTTTGTTTGATAAAGTCAACCTTATTTATGTAAAACTGGTTGTGCATACCGTTGCTGGGTACATGTACTTGAATTTTAGTGGACTAAGGCTGTAGTCTCCGCGAGAGATAAATTTGTATAAAATATGTTTCACAATAGTCATAGACAGAATTTGTTTGTCAATCCTAGTTGGAAGTTGTTTATCAGAAATAATCAAAAACATGTATTTAACAGATTGGAAGCTTCCTCAACGAGTAAAACGTTGTTTTCACTTGAAATTAGTAGCCTATTTTTTGATTGTGGTAGTTGAAGTGATTCCAATGACGTTTGTAAAGTGAGAGGGCCGAATACAGTCGATAGGAATTGAGATGATATTTCATGGTGTGGTGCTATAAGTGCTGACGGATATTCGTAAACTAAATTCAGGAAAAGTAGATGTACAAAGGTAGCTGTTTGTGTGGTTCAATCCAGTTTGAACTTGACGGTAATGTAACTGATATTATTCACTGTCATTGCTCATTGTGTCGTAAAGCGAGTGGAAGTGCTTACGCTACAAATGGTTTTATTAATACGCAAGATCTGAAGCTAACAGACCATAGTGATTCGCTCACCTTTTACGAGAGCAGCGAGGGTAAGCGGAAGTATTTTTGTCGGACTTGCGGTTCGCCATTATACAGTTCAAATGCTCAATCTCGAGAAAGGTATCGCCTCCGCATAGGGGCATTAGATAGCGATATATTGGAGCGTCCTCTTTCTCACAATTTCGTGACTTCGAAAGCTAACTGGGAAGATTTAAATGCAGAATTGCCGCGATACGATAGGCATGAGCCGGGGCGGAAATAGCCCTACAAAAAGACTTTATAAAGGTGTTTAACTCCTTACTTTAGACGCATCTAAGTTGATACTTTTTTAGAATACGAGAAACGTTTACTGCGCTTGTGCAGGGAGCAATTAGACTTTAATAACATAGAGGTAATATGGAATTAAAAAAGAGAATACAGGTGGTAACAGTTGTCGCCTTCTTGTGCGTTAGTATTGATCAGATAACAAAGCTTATTGCTGCTGAGTACTTGCCCAGGAACATGATGCGTAGTTATTTTTTCGACACTCTTCGTATTGGCTATACTGAAAATATTGGTGCGTTTTTAGGCTTGGGCAATGGTCTATCGGATGAGATCCGATTTGGTATTTTTGTTTTGGGTGTGAGTCTCTTCTTGTGTTTAGGCATTACTTACTTAATGACAAGTCCTCGATTAAGTACGAACTCGTTGTTTGCAATCTCAATGATTCTATCCGGAGGAGCGAGTAACCTTTATGATAGAGTGATAAATAATGGCGCGGTGGTGGATTTTCTCAATATAGGCTTTGGTTCATTTCGTACTGGTATTTTCAATATTGCTGATATAGCTATAGTCGTAGGTGCTCTGTTACTACTATTATTGGGCAGTAAACCTGAAACGGGTAGGTAACTGTCTTACGATAAACGGAGTAAGAGTTACAACATTTTGAATTGGTTGATAACAGCCACTCATTTATTGCTAACCACTAGTTTAACCCCAGTGGGGTTTGTTTTTTCTATTCTCATTGTTGAGGGTAACAGGCAACATTGAAAAGAAGCTTAAGTGGCCAGTTTAGTTTGGTCACTTAAGCTCGAGTTATATTTTATTCAGTTTTAGTACTGAAGCGATTATTTGGATTAAGTACTAAGGTTAATGCGAAGGCATCGACTACACAGATGGCTCTAGCGATATTTTTCTCGTAAGAGCTTTAGTTTTAATATTATCAATTAGAT